>DAOWDM010000019.1 GCA_030639035.1 Alphaproteobacteria bacterium | reverse complement strand
TAAAAACGAGGAATATTCTGCCCCTATTACAGATGCGAAACTGCTCGATAAAATGACTGTCGGGTGGAATTCTGGGCTTGCGGATTATTCTCTGCATGGACCATCAAGAATGGCTTTGTACTACCGTATTCCTTTTAAGCCTTTGCTAAAGTTTCCAAAAATTGTAGCCAAGCCTTCTGCAAGCCGAAGCAATGATATTTCCTGCCGTATGGGAATAACTTATGCCAGAGATTCTGTAGCTTGGCAAAGACGCAAAATGCGTGAAATTATGAAAGAAAACCTTGCAACAGACAAGCTGTCCAGAGGAGGCTATTTCAAAGAACTCGCAAACAGCAAAATCATACTCTCACCTTTCGGTTTAGGTGAAATTACCTTGAAAGATTTTGAAGTCTTCCTAACAGGAGGACTGCTAATAAAACCAGACATGTCCCACATGGAAACCTTCCCGAATTTATACCAAAGCGGTGAAACAATAATTACCCACGCTTGGGATTTAAGCAACCTAGAAGAAACAATAGAATCCGCCCTGTCCGACTACAACAAAACAAAACAAATCTGCCAAAACGGACAAGAAAACTACTCTAAATACTTAACAGGAAAAGACACTGCCTCTTTGTTCGTTGAGCATCTTAAACAGATAATATTTTAAGTTGGCTAGAGTGAATTTACACTGCCATATAGCACCAAAGGAAGAGATTCCTGTTATGAGAAAATATCCTTGACTTTTGCGTTTTTATTTGGTACGGATTAAGCTCCGAAACGGAGAAGTATGTCTGACCCGTTTTTTTATGCACGTAGCTTTATAACAAAGGCTGCGTGTTTTTTTATGGGAAATTCAAAGAGAGTAAAAAATGATGGCTTCTTTTAACATAAAATCCACAATAGGCGATGGTTATAATATGAACCTTGACGATGTAATGTCTGTAAAAACTATATTAAATTCGCTTGGATATTATGATGTTCCAAAATACGGCATGACTGTTTATCCAGATCAGCAAATGATTGTAGGAATAAAATCTTATCAACATGATAACGGCTTAACAGTTGACGGATATATGAAACATTCAGGAGAAACTGTTAAATCTATGAACCGTAATTCATCAGAAGGAAGCGATGTAAAAACCCAAGCATATATTTGGAGAACTAAAAGCGACAACAAAGTCCGCTCAAGCCATGCCGAAAGAGAAGGCAAAATATTTTCATGGGATAACCCGCCAGAAGGAGGACACCCAGGAGAAGCCTACAACTGCCGATGCGAAGCAGAGCCTGTTGGGAGCGAGAATGAATGCCAAGTGTTATATGTTCGAATTAAGAATTTAAAAGAAAGTCTTAAACTTGTTATAGATAGGTTAGAAAAACTTAATGCAGAATCTATTGCTTTAGTAAAAGAGATTGAAAAATTAAGACAAAAACGAAAGCCGCAAATAGGAAAAGTAATTGCAGGTTGCATTGGAGGAGCTTTTACAGGAGCTAAAAGAGGTGTTTCTGGTGCAGTTAGTGGCTGTGCTTCATCGGTAGTAACAGATGTTCATGATATTTCTAAAATAAACCAAGCGATTGATAAAATCATAAAAGAAATGACAATAATCGAAAACTTAAGAAAAATAGCATATAAAAGGTATGAAAAAATAAATACCGAACTTTTAGAAGCAATAGAAAAATATAATAAAAACAATTGCAGTGTTTATTTCCCTGATGGAACATAATTAAATTGGTGAAAGTCAACGCAGAAATAGGTTGTTATTTCGATGTTTTTTTGGATAGTGTAAAAAGGTTTATAATAGCGTAATGAAAAAATAGCCATTTCTGCATCTTCTTTGTGTTCTTTTTCAATTTGTTTTAAATATTTTTCCGTGTCTTCTCCGTTCTTTTTAGCTAGTAAAAGCCAGCCATATGCACGTTTGTAATTCTGCTCATATCCTTTGCCTTCAAGCGTTAGTAATCCGACTTCTTTTTGTGCTTTGCTAAGTCCATCTGTTGCCGCCTCGGCAAGATAAATCAATGAAGCAAATCTTTTTGGAAATATCAGGCGGTCAAGCATTTTAGAAAGTTTATATAAACCAAGCGGTTCCCCATTCTTATCTGCCATTCTAAGCCAATAACAAGCTGAAATAGGATCTTTTGAAAAACCGTTTTTACCCTCAAGAAGATTAATGCCTGTTAAATACTGTGCCCATGAGCCACTGCTTTTAATCAAGTCGACTCTTTTAATTTTTTCATCTAACTGCGTGGGAAACGAATCAGAGAAGCCTTCGAAAATATAAAGCTGTTTTTCTCTGCATAAAGAGCCTCGCCTATACACAGCCATATCTAACCATTCATCAGATTTTTTCAAATCTTTTTTAACTCCAAACCCTTTTTTATAATAATCAGCAATAACGATTGAAGCTTTTGTGCCTCCTTTAACTGCTGCTTCATGGTATATTTCAAATGCTTTTTTAGGATTTTTATCAACACAACTACCTGTTTCATAATAATCACCAAGAAAACAATACGGAATGAAATTATATTTTGTATTCTGTTTCCATTCCTCAAGAATATTCAGCATTTCAGGGCAATTTTGTTCTTTTAGAGCTACTGAATACTTTTCAGCAAAAAGCATGGAATCACTTTTCCAAAAATACTTAGCAAATTTCACAAACCTGTTTGCTTGAGCTGAAGCTTCAAGAAAAGGCTCAAAAGCAACCGCTTTTTCAGAGAAAAAAACAATAAGCACAGAAAAAAGCAGCAAAACTGAAATAATGTTTTTAATCATAAACTTTCCTGCGTCATTTTATATTCAACTAGAGATTTTGAAGCTCTATAATATATATGACTTGACGTAAAAGTCTCTTAAAAACATTTATGGGGAAAGTTGGGTATAGAGTCTTTGGAATTAAAAGCCCCCCCCAATTGTCATCCTGAACTTGTTTCAGGATCTACTTTCTTCTAAAACCACCACCACTCGTCATACTCAAGCCATAGGCTTGGGTATCCAGCTTTTTTTACTTATCAACATTCTAGATTCCCAGCCCTCTGGGCTGAGAATGACATAATTAGGTATACTGTCCCCCGAATTCTCGGAATTCCCCCGGAATTGCGAATTTGTCCCCCGAATTCTCGGAATTCCCCCGGAATTGCGAATTCGAATTTGTCCCCTGAATTCCGAGACACAATTTTCTTGACGGTACTTAATTATCTATTATATTTTAATTTATCATATATAAAAAAGGGGAAAAGTAATGGGTTGGTTTCGTACTTTTACTATTGTTTTAATTGTTATGCTTGCGGGTTGTTCAAAGTCCGTAGATTACTACGTAGAAAACGAAGATGAGGCTGTTGCAAAAGTTTATGCATGTGAATATCCATTAGATGGATGGGATTCATCAGAGTGTTGCAATGCTAATCTTGCGATTGACCGTAAAGTCGAGAGTGTAAGACAAAATGTTGGTGATAAAAATATTGCGGAGTATAAGAAAAAAGTCTGCTCTGGTCTAGAAATGGATAAGAGGCTATGCTACATAAGCGAGAAAGTCGAAGAGAAAATCGCTAAAGAATATAGCAAGAAACTTGACGATAGAGTTAAGTTTTATTTTAATAATAGGGATGAACTGCGAAAAATGTTTAACAATTGTGGAGATGAACTGTACAAAATAGCTGGGTTACCGTTACCACGGGATGGAGAGTATTTAGGAGCTTCAGGGTATTCTAAAATATTCAAAGCAGAAAAGAAATTAGATAAAAATAAGCTGTTTGAATGTAGGGCTGTTTCTGGTGCAGCAATAAACTTGGAAATAAGAGATGCGGATTCATTCGCCCCAGTTCTATGATACATTATCGACTAGACTGAGATCGTTCAGAATTTTGTGTCAACGACTTAATTTTAACATCTAGTTTATACCACTATGAAAAGGAGAAGAGAGTATGATTAAAAATGCAGAATTATCAAAATGTAGGGAATACCGATATGCTCTATGGAGAACTTGGGACGAAAGGAAACCTTATGCTTTGATTGTTGGTTTAAATCCATCAAAAGCGAATGAAACGGAAGATGATCCAACTATCAATCGTTGTATAAATTACGCTAAAGAGTGGGGGTATGGTGGATTATGTATGGCTAATTTGTTCGCATATAGAGCAACTGATCCAAAAGACTTGAAACTTGCGAGTAATCCTATCGGCGATGAGAATGATGTTTGGTTAAAAAAGCTTTCTGATGGTGCTGGTGTAGTAGTTGCTGCTTGGGGTAACGATGGTAGTTTTAATGGTCGTTCAGAGGAGATTAGAAATATGCTACCTAACTTACACTACTTAAAACTTAATGAATCAGGTGAACCTGCTCACCCATTATACTTATCTGGAGATTTGAAGCCTGTTACTTGGTAATGATAACATTTACAAAGCGACACTTTATAACGAGTGTCGCTTTTATAGCGTTTATTCTTCCATGAATTCGGGGGACAGTATACATAATTATGGTTTTTCATCACGTTCCACAAAAACCAGCAAAAAATAATTTCCCTTCCTGCCTTTAAAAACATTCATATATTCATTATATATTAGAGATGTTTGAATTTTTGTGGTTAGAGATGTTTCTTTTGGTGCCTTTGCCTTTGTTGGTGAGGGGTATGCTGTCGTCTGCTTCTAATGAGAATGATGATGCGTTGAGAGTTCCTTTTTTTAATGATGTAAGTTCCCTGCCTCATGGTATGAAAACTGTTCGTCATAGTAAAAAAGGCAAGCTGTTTATAATGTGGCTGGCTTGGCTAGTTCTTCTTTTTGCAGCTGCTCGTCCTCAATGGGTAGGGATTCCGCAGAAAACGGCTGCTAAAGGTCGCAATATTGTAATGGCTGTAGACCTGTCTTTAAGTATGGAAGAAACTGATTTTGTCGACGGCAGGCGTAGAATAAACAGACTTGAAGTAATAAAAAACGTTGCTGATAAATTCATTGAAAAGCGTGAAGGCGACCGTATAGGGCTTGTATTGTTTGGAGAAAGAGCATATTTGCAAGCTCCTCTTACTTTCGACCGAAAAACTGTACGGCAATTGCTGGACGAAGCTGAAATAGGGCTTGCAGGAAAAGCTACAGCCATTGGTGATGCTATTGGAATGACTGTAAAATATTTGCAGGATACAGACAGCGACGGGCATGTTCTTATATTACTAACGGACGGAGCTAATACAGCAGGGGTGTTGAAGCCTTTGGAAGCAGCGGACATAGCTGCAAAAAATAACATTAAAATCTACACTGTTGGAGTAGGTTCTGGAGCATATAAAGTCCGAACATTATTTGGCACAAGAGTTGTTAATCCCTCCATTGACCTTGATGAGAAAACTCTAACGCAAATTGCTGCAAAAACAGGCGGAGCATATTTCAGGGCAAAAAACACACGTGAACTAAAAGATATATACGAGCAAATAGACAAGCTTGAACCAGTTTCAGGAGAAAATGTTTTCTTGCGTCCTGTAAAAGAACTTTTCTACTATCCTTTGTTTTTATTTATGATATTGGGGCTGTTAATATTGTGGATACATGTTGGCTTGCCAGTGTTTCCAACGCTTCGGAGGAAAGCATGAATCCTGATTTTCATTTCCTTCGCCCCTTGTGCTTATGGGGCTTGATGTTTTTGTTTCTACTGCCGTGGATTATCCGCAGAGCAATGACAAAAGCAAACGAATGGAATCAAGTTTGCGACACTCATCTTTTAAAACATCAGCTTTTCAGTTCTATAGGAAAATCTAGCCTGCATCCTGTTTTTCTAGCTGTTTTTGGCTGGATTATTGCCGTTTTTGCTCTTGCAGGTCCAACATGGGAGCAGTTTCCTCAGCCTGTTTTTAAAGAACAGACTCCAACGGTAATAGCCTTTGACCTTTCCGCTTCAATGGACGCAAAAGACGTTTCACCAAGTAGATTGGAGCGTGCAAGATTTAAAATTCACGACATACTAAAACGCACAAACGGAGGACAGGCCGCCTTAATTGTATTTAGTAATGAGCCGTATATAGTTTCACCTCTGACCGATGACATTAAAGTCATTACAAACATGCTGCCGATATTAAACAGCAACCTTATGCCAAGCGATGGAAACAGACCTGACAGAGCTATTGACAAGGCGTTGGAATTGCTCACACAGGCAGGAACGTCAAAAGGCAGAGTGATTCTGCTAACAGCTAAAGCAGGGGATAGCAAAGGAAACAGCATGCTTTCGGCTAAAGAACTAGCAAAAGCAGGTCATCATTTATCAGTGCTTGGAATAGGCACAACAGAGGGAGCTCCTGTTCCATACAGAAACAGTTTTATAAAAGGAAGCAATGGCTTTCCTGTAATTTCCAAGCTGGAAACATCTGAATTAAAACAGCTCGCAAAGGTCGGAAACGGGCGTTTTGCCGTTGTTACAACAGGTGATGAGGATATTGATGACATATTAAGACCGCCAACGGCTTCTGAACTAATCGCAAATGAAATGAAAAAAACAGAGATGAAAGCCGATGTATGGAAAGATGTTGGAGTGTGGCTAGTTCTAATTCTGGTTTTAATTGCACCGCTGGCTTTTCGCAAAGGCTGGCTTGTGGCGGTTGTTTTTCTGACGTTGCTGTCAACTCCTGAAAACTGTTATGCAGGGACTTGGGAAAACTTATGGAGCAGACCTGACAGACAAGGAGCAGAAGCTCTTGCAGACAACAATCCGATAAAAGCAGCCGAGTTGTTTAATAATAAAGCATGGAAAGGTACAGCCCTTTACAAAGCTAAAAAATACGACGAATCTGCAAAAGTTTTTGAAGAAGTAAAAGGAATCGATGCGACTTATAATCTTGGAAATGCACTTGCTTTGAATAAAAATTATGAAAAAGCAATTTCTGCATATGATAAAGTTCTTGAAAAAAAGCCTGACCATGAAGATGCAAAATTTAATCGTAAAATAGTCAAGAAACTGCTTGAAGAACAAAAAAAACAGCAGCAAAATCAAGATAAGAAACAAGACAAACAAAAACAGGATAAGCAAAACCAAGACAAACAAAAACAGTCTGAAAAAGAAAAGCAAAAAGAAGAAGAAAAGAAACAGCAGGCTAAACAAGAACAAGCTGAACAAAAAGAAAAAACTGAACAAAAAGAAGAACAACAAGCTCAGCCACAAAAAAAACTTTCAGAAGACGAACAGGCGGATAAGCAAAAACTAAGCAGAATCCCTGATGACCCTTCAGCTTTACTACGAGAAAAAATCAGACGGCGTTATCTAAAACAACGATACGGCAGGCAGAGAGGCAATAGACAATGGTAAAATTAAAAATTCTTGGTTTAGCTTTTTTGTTTACTATGTTTTTTCATACGGCTCATGCGGAAACTTTTAAGGCTGAAATAGGCAAAACAGTTTTTCAAAACGGTGAGGCTATCAACTTCAACTTAAGCTTTTCTGGTGGTTCTCCTGATGAAGAACCTGATTTTAGTCCTTTGGAAAAAGATTTTGATATTATTGGTAAAAGCACAAGCTCGAACGCAACTTTTTATAACGGACATTTTGAGCGTTCTTATAAATGGCTTTTAACTATACTCCCTAAAAAAAGTGGCAATGTTGTTATTCCATCTGTTTTTTTAGGCAATCTAAAAACCAGCCCTATAAATATTACAATTGGAAAAGGTGGAGCTCCAAAAGCTGGCGAGCCTACTCCTGAAATGTTTGCAAAAGCTGTTATAGACAATGCAAACCCATATGTTCAGGAACAGATTATTCTTACAGTTCTGTTGTATAGCGGGCTGGATATGGCAAAGCTTGCTTTGACTCCTCCCGAACTTGAAGGAGCTGACATAAGACAGCTGGACAACCAAGAAGATAAAATAGAAGAAATAAACGGTCAAAACTATCGAGTTGTTGAAAGAAGATTCGCTCTTTTTCCTCAAACAAGTGGCAAGTTCACCGTTTCACCAATACTTTTTGAAGGAAGCGTAAGAGTAAAACGTGCAAGAAGACAAAGCAGGTTTCCTCGTATGTTTGATGATATGTTTGACCAATTTTCAATGCGTCAAATTCGTACACGTTCAAATTCTATCGATATAGAAGTAAAACCAAGACCTGCTCAGTCTTTGGGAGCGTGGTGGCTTCCTGCAAAAAGCCTAGAATTGTTTGACGCATGGAAACCAAGCCCACTTAAGTTTCGAGCAGGTGAAGCTGTAACTAGAATCATTGGGATTCAGGCAGCAGGGTTAACAGCAGAGCAATTGCCTGATGTTTCTTTTGCAGAAACAGATGCTTTTAAGATTTATCGAGGGGATAGTGCCGAGGAAAATTTAAACAGCGATGAAGGTGTAGCTGGGCTGAAACAGCAAACGTTTGTAATGATTCCAAATCAAGAGGGTACTATTACACTTCCCGCAATAGAAATACCGTGGTGGGACACAAAAACCAATCAGCCACGCATAGCTAAACTACCATCAAAAACTGTGCAGGTATCTCCTGCAAAAGGAAGTAAACCAAAAACAGCAACTGCAGAAACGCCTCCTGCAAAAGAAATTGCTCCAAAAGAACAGCCCGCTCCAACGCAAGAGAAAATTGTTGAGCAGAAAAAGCCAGTAGAGCAGTCTCTGAAGTTAAATATATGGAAAATAGTTTCAGGCGTTTTAACGGCTATTCTGCTAATAATTATTGGATTTTTTGTAATTAAAAAAAATAAATCTGTAAAAGTTTCTAAAGCTATTCCAAGCATCAATCTGTCAAGCAGTGCAAAAGCTATTAAGGAAGCTTGTGAGCTAAACCAGCCTAAAACTGCTAAAACGGCTTTGATGGAATGGGGAAAAACAAAATGGGCTGATAATCCCCCTACAAATGCAAATGCTATTGCAAAACTTCTTGAAAATGATGAGCTGGCAAAGGCTATTGAAGAACTGAATCGCTGTCTTTATGCAGGTGATAAAACCACTTGGAATGGCAACAAGTTCTGGGAAGTGTTTTTATTAGCTAGACAGCAAAAAGAAAACAAGCAGCAAAAAACCTCTGACGTTCTTCCAAAGCTTTATTCAAAACGCACTTGACTGACGTTGCGAAAAATTTAAGCTTTGTTCCATAACAGTATTGCTAGAGACTTTTTGATTTAGTTGTACTCAAAAATCACAATAATTGTCATTCTCAGCCAAAGGCTGGGAATCCAGAGTCTTTTTAAGGAAGGCTGGATACCCGAAATTAAAATTTCGAGTATGACGAGCAGGGGAAATGACGACAACGAAAACAACACCTCGCTGTCATTGCTGTAGATGTTATCTAATTCGATAACGGCGGAGGTATTACACTCGCAAGCAATACTCTTGTATAACACAGCCATAAATTAACAGAGAGTTTATATCAAAGCAGCAGGTCTAGCATAGGGTTGCTTTCAATTGCTGAACCAAAAACAGATACATAGTTTGCTTGTTGTTTTTGCATTGAATCAAGGTTTATAAGCATAGCTTGATATTGCTTTTCAACTTCGTACTGGAGTTTTTGCTGTTCCTCCATTTGACTGTACATTTTATCTTTTCTATCTTCTTTGTATCCGTCCATTACTTCTTTAGCTTTATTTTCGCTTAAACGTATAGAAGAAAAATTCATTTCAATTTGAGCTTGCCCAACAACAACATCAGTGCCTGCTTTGTTTATATCAGAATATGCACGAGCAATATCTTCGTCCGTTTCAAAATCGTTGTAAAACCAAGCCCCCATAAGATTCAGACCAGAATTTTCAAGAGTGCCTGTTATAGTTTCTTCAACTCCATTAACCATAGCAGTTGCTTCTATAGCACCTGTACTTTCATCGTAGCTCACAAGAGTAAGTCCTGTATTGATAGATGTATCTTTGCCTGTCAAATCGCCTCTTGTTTCAGCGGCTGCATCATAACCTTCTCTTTGAACAATACTGTTTGAAGAAAAATCAACAACCCAAGTCGTGCCGTCGTTTGCATCAATTTTAAAGCCAGCCGAAAGGTCTACGCCTTCTTTTGAAATCATGCGTCCTGATAAGTCTTCTTTGTATTCGATTGTATTAGGTGCACCTGTAAATTCATCAGCTTTACCTATAGAGTTGAATTGTTCTGAATACAAGTTAGCAGTGGTGCTAATTTTTCTGATATGTTCGTTATATTGTTCTAAAAATGCAGTATCTCCATCTGATTCTTTTATGATGGACAAAGTAGAACGCATTTCTAGCATTATACCTTTAATTTCTTCGATTCCTTTTTGACCGTTTTCCATTGCCATTTTTGCATTATTAATGCTGGCTAAAACGTTTATATACTTATCTTTTTCTTTATCAAGGCGGTCAAAAGAAGTTTGGTATTTTTCATCAATTGCTACCGTTTTTTCTGCAAATTGTCTCGCTGCCTGCTGTTTAATATTATCTATCATAATATTATCAAGCGACATATTGTCAAAGCTTGTAGCTGTAAGAGCATTAACCATTTTACTTCTCCGATCCGCATTCTGCTTCACAATGACAAAGCATTTTTAAAGGCAAAGAATCTTCTTATCTTCATTTATAAAGATAAAACCTTACCTTTATGCTAACACAAAACAGGCAAAACCACAAATCATTAGCTAATAAGAACAATACTAAGGCTTGTTATTTCTTTACATTAGGAAGCAGTTTAAGTCTTGTGGCAACTTCTTGATAAGCTTCTTCAACTTTTCCTAAATCTCTGCGGAAGCGGTCTTTATCTAGTTTTTTCCTAGTTCTTATATCCCATAGGCGACAATTATCAGGAGATATTTCATCTGCAAGTACAATCTGAACAGAACCATCGTCTTGATATAAACGTCCAAATTCTAGTGTGAAATCAATTAAACTAATACCAACACCAAGGAACAATCCGCTTAGAAAATCATTTATTCTAAGTGTCATGCTTACCATTTCATCTATTTCTTGAGCCGTTGCCCAACCAAAAGCTGTAATGTGTTCTTCGGATACAAAAGGATCTTTAAGTTCTTCATTTTTATAGCGGTATTCTACTATTGAACGAGGCAGAGGCGAGCCTTCTGGAAGTCCAAACCTTTTGCTCATACCCTCAGAGGCTGCATTTCTTAACGTTATTTCTACTGTAACAATATCAACATCATGAACAAGCTGTTCTCGCATATTCAGGCGACGAATAAAGTGAGTAGGAATCCCTATGTCGCTTAATTTCATCATAAGAAATTCTGAAATACGGTTGTTAATTACACCCTTGCCAGTAATCGTGGCTTTTTTCTTTCTGTGAACAGAAGAAATGTCGTCCTTGAAGTGCAGAACAAGAGTGTCGTCTTCTGAGCCTTCAAACAGTATTTTTGATTTTCCTTCAAAAAGCTTCTTACGCTGTACCATGTTTTTATCCTACTTTACTAAAAACTCTTCTAAAAATTTTATCAATGTTTTTTGTATGAAAATCAGTATTAAAAAGGCTCTTTATTTCCTGCTTTGTCATGTACTTAGCAATGTTTTCATCTTTTTGTAAAAGCTCGGAAAAATCGCTTTCTTCCCTGTTCCAGACTTTCATAGCATTTACCTGAACAGCTTTATAAGCGTCTTCTCTGCTCATACCTGCCTGAGTTAGTTCAAGAAGCACTCTTTGCGAGAAAATAAGCCCTCCAAGCTGATTGAGATTACGCTCAATAGCATCTGGATAAATAACAAGTTTTTCAACAACTCCAGCAAGACGGCTAAGGGCAAAATCCAGAGTTACAGTTGCATCAGGTGCGGAAATTCTTTCTGCAGATGAATGAGAAATATCTCGTTCATGCCATAACGCTACATTTTCCATAGCAGGAATTACGTAAGCACGCACCATTCTAGCAAGCCCTGTAAGATTTTCTGTTAGAATAGGGTTGCGTTTGTGAGGCATTGCAGATGAGCCTTTTTGTCCTTTTGAAAAGAACTCCCCAGCTTCACCAACTTCTGTGCGTTGCAAGTGGCGGATTTCAGTTGCTAGTCTTTCAATAGAACTTGCTATCACTCCCAAAGTTGCAAAAAACATAGCATGTCTATCACGAGGAATTACCTGAGTAGAAATAGGCTCTGCTTCAAGCCCAAGCTTTTCCGCTACATATTCTTCAACAAATGGGTCAATGTTGGCAAAAGTCCCTACAGCTCCAGAAATAGCACAGGTAGCAATTTCTTTTCTTGCGGCTTCAAGCCTTTTTTTGTTTCGGTCAAACTCTGCATAAAAGCCTGCGAATTTAAGCCCCATAGTTACAGGTTCTGCATGGATTCCATGACTACGCCCCATACATAAAGTATATTGATGCTCTAATGCTCGTTTTTTCAAAGCAATCAGTAGCCTGTCAATATCAGCAAGTAAAATGTCCGAAACCTGAGTTAACTGCACTGCAAAACATGTGTCTAAAATATCAGACGAGGTCATTCCCTGATGAATAAATCTTGCGTCTTCTCCGACATGTTCTGCAAGGTTGGTTAGAAAAGCAATAACGTCATGTTTGACTTCTTTTTCAATTTCATCAATTCGTGCAACTTCAAATTTCCCTTTTTCCCATATGGATTTAGGAACGCTTGCAGGAATCACGCCAAGCTTAGCTTGTGCTTCACATGCATATGCTTCAATTTCTAGCCATATGCGGAATTTGTTTTCAGATTCCCATATAGAAACGGCTTCAGGTCTAGAATAACGTGGAATCATTGCTTTTTTCAATCAGTTGTTTATTTCAGCAGTATAGCTTAATGTTTTTTTTCAGGCTACTTAAAAAGCCCTAAAGCTTTTATTATGTATTGAAAAACAATAGCTTGAATCTAACATATTAATGGACAGTCACTCTTGACTTGGACAAAAAAACATGCAACTTTTAACAGTTGTTTTTGTATGGAAAGTTTATAAAGGTCAATGCTATGGGATTATTTAAGAAAAATTACAAAATAAAAAACTTGGACGGTAAAGTTCTTTTTGAATCAAATAAAGTAAACAGCTTTAAAGAGTGCGTTGAGCTTGCTGTTGAAAACGGCACAAGCCTTGAAAGAGCGAAGCTTGAAAAGGCAAACCTTGAAGATGCTAATCTTGAAGGAGCAAATCTTAATGGAGCAACTCTTTACAGAGCAAAACTTAAAGGAGCAAATCTTAAAGGAGCTAGCCTTTCACGAACAGTGCTTGAAACAACGGATTTATCAGGTGCAAACCTTGAAAAAGCAAACCTTGAAGGTTCTAATCTTAAAGGTGCAGACCTTGAAGGAGCAATCCTTAAAGAAGCAATCCTTAATAAAGCTAGTTTGTTTAATGCTAATCTTGAAAATGCTTGTTTAGCAAATGCAGATCTTAGAGATGTAAATTTTAATGCTGCAATAATACACAATACTGATCTTTCTGGCACAATATATACTGAAGAATCTAAAAATACAAAATTTTCTAAAAAACCTACTCATCAAGAAACACTACCAGAATCTATTGATAGGATTCAGCAGGAAATGATGAAAAAAGCTATGATTAACAAACAAAGATAGAAACTGAAAGCAAAACATCGTTTAATAAAACAGTTTATTCAATTATCATTATCGACTAGATTTAAGAATAACAGGTTTATTAAGGTATATTGATGACAACAAAACATTTGCTGGAAAGTTACCATTGGCATGGTTTGAGAAGCTCTTATAAGGCTGCGATATTAATTGTTGCCGTGTCTGTTTTATGGATTCTTTCTGGAGTGTTTGCAGGAAATGGTGATGACAGCATTGCAAATGGAAAAGGGGCTGTTCTTCAAGAAATAAGAGTCAGAACTTTAAACGCTGTAGATACTGCTTCTGAATATATTGTTCATGGAAAAACCGAAGCCTTTCGCAAGGTAAATATCAAAGCAGAAACTTCAGGCAGAGTCGTTAAAACAGGAGTCAATAAAGGCGAGAACATCTCAAAAGGTGATGTTATAGTAAAGCTTGCCGACAACGACCGCAGAGAACGCAAAGCAGATGCTTTATCATTATTGGCACATCGGAATCTCGAATATAACGTTTCAAAAAAGCTATCAAAAAAAGGCTTTAATTCAAAAGTAAAACTTGCCCAAGCAACTGCTAACCGTGATGCAGCAATTACAAAACTAAAATCGGCTAAATTGGATATAAAAAACGCTAAAATTACTGCTCCGTTTGATGGTCTTCTGGAAACAAGAAATGTAGAAATTGGGGATTTTGTTTCTGTTGGTAATACTGTAGCGTCAATTATTGCTCTTAATCCTATAAAAATTATAGTGGAAATTCCTGAAAGTTACATAAGCAAAATAAAAAAAGGCTCAATTGGTTATGCAAGACTAATTACAGGGCAGTTAATTGAAGGTGTTGTTACATATATATCTGCTGTTTCAAATCCTAAAACACGGACATATATAATAGAGCTTGAAGCTCCAAATCCTGATTTTGAAATACAGGACGGGCTTACATTAGAGTTGCGACTGACATTAGAGACCGTAAAAGCTCATAAAATATCACCTGCTGTTTTGACGTTGAATAAACATGGAGAAATAGGAGTAAAAACAGTAGATGAGAGCGACATTGTAAAATTTCATTCTGTGAAAATAATCAAACAGAACCTTGAGGGAATGTGGGTTAGTGGATTGCCTGAAAACATTAGGCTTATTACTATAGGGCAGGAATGCGTAAAAGAAGGAGAAAAGGCAACGGCCATAGATGAAGCTGTTGTTAACCTTGCCATAAAAGAAAATACTCCTGTAGGCGATTTCTAAATGAAAGCAGTAATCGACACGGTATTTAAACGCTCCAGAACAACAATAATGATACTTGTTCTGATTTTAATAGCTGGTACAATTTCATATATAGACATTCCTAAAGAAGCTGCTCCTGATATTAATATTCCTATAATTTATGTTACGGTTTCACATCGTGGAATTTCTCCTGAAGACGCAGAGAGATTGCTTGTTCAGCCTTTAGAACAGGAACTGCGTTCTGTCGAGGGCGTAAAAGAAATGCGTTCAACTGCTTTTGAGGGCGGTGCAAATGTATTGCTGGAGTTTGATGCTGGATTCGATGCGGATCAGGCTTTGCTTGATGTTCGTGAGCAGGTTGATATTGCAAAGCCTGAACTTCCAAAAGACAGCGATGAGCCTACAGTTAATGAAATAAATTTCAGTCAGTTTCCGATGTTTATTATTGCTCTTTCAGGTGCTGTTCCAGAACGTGCTTTATTAAGAACAGCTCATAAGCTAAAAGATGAAATAGAAGGTATCCCTGCTGTTCTTGAAGTCGATATTGGAGGAGATAGAGACGAGCAGGTTGAAATTATTATTGACCCTTCTTTGGTGCAAAGTTATGGGCTGTCGTCTTTTGAGCTAGTCAATTTTTTTACAAACTCGAACAAACTTGTTGCAGCAGGAATTATTGACAACGGCAAAGGTCGTTTTTCAATTAAAGTTCCAGGACTTATAGAAACCGTTCAAGAAGTTATGGATTTTCCTGTAAAAATTGATGGAGATGCAGTTGTCAGGCTGAAAGACATTGCAACAGGAAGACGAGCCTTTGAAGATGCAAAAGAATACACAAGAAGCAATGGAAAATCAGCCGTTACTCTTGAAATATCAAAACGAACAGGCACAAATATCATAGAAACAGCTCGCAAAATCCGTGAAGTTGTGGAGCGTGAAAGCAAAGATTGGTCAAAAAGTATAGAATATAAATACACTTTAGATAAATCTGATGAAATAGATGAAATGCTCAATGACCTGCAAAACAGCGTTATTATGGCAATTCTGCTTGTAATGGTTGTTATTGTTGCTGCACTAGGTGTTAGAACAGGAGCATTAGTAGGAATCGCTATTCCTGGTTCTTTTCTTATGTCTATACTTGCTCTTTCAATAATGGGATTTACCATAAATATGGTTGTTCTGTTCGGGCTGATTGTGT
>DAOWDM010000229.1 GCA_030639035.1 Alphaproteobacteria bacterium | reverse complement strand
GAAAAAGGCATACAGTCTGAAGAAGAAGCCGTGATTGAAAAGGGCAGGGCAGATAATGTGCGAATCTTTCCAGATGATGTAAGGAAGCTGCTTCCAAAGCTAAAAGATGCCTCTTTTGACCGAATCTTTGTTCTTTTTCCTGACCCATGGCCTAAAAAAAGACATGCAGAACGTCGATTTATATGTAAAGAAAATCTTGATATTTTTGCAAGGCTTTTAAAAGATGGAGGAAAGCTGCGTATTGCTAGCGATGATGTCAAATATATTAATTGGGCATTAATGCACACTACGGTTCATTCTGATTTTAAGTGGACAGCACAAAAAGCAGATGATTGGTTGATGCGTCCCGATGATGGAGCTGAAACTCGTTATGAAGCAAAAGCTATTCTACAGGGCAGAAAACCTGTTTATTTGGATTTTATCCGCTTGCCTCAAAAATAACAAATGTTTCCTATTTTTATAGAAAAGCGTTTTTTGTTTGTATTCCTGAAAAGATAGCTTATATTGATGTTGATATTCTTGTAATGCTTTCATTATGGAAGTTTATAAGGGTAGGCTTTAGAGTCTGCTCTTTTATTTTTTTGCGTGGAGTTTTGTTTTAGTGAGTGATATGAGGCATAATACGTTGGAACAAATTATTGAACCAGTCTTAGAGGACATGGGTTATGATTTGGTGCGTGTGCTACTTCATGGAATAAAGAGTAAAACTCTTCAGATTATGGCAGAGCATAAAGATGGAAAAAAGATGACTGTTACTGATTGTGCAAAAATAAGCCGAAATTTATCTGCGGTTCTTGATGTAGAAGATCCGATAGAAGAACCTTATGCTTTGGAAATCAGCTCTCCAGGTCTTGATAGACCTTTGGTTAGATTAAAAGATTTCGAGCGTTATTCTGGTTTTGAAGCTAAGGTTGAAATGAGAGATTTTGTTGATGACAGAAAGCGTTTTCGTGGAAAACTTTTAGGAATATCATCAAATAATGTCGTCCGTATGGAGTTTGAAGGAAAAGAAATAGAACTTCCATTCGACGGAATAGGGAAAGCTAAGTTAATGCTTACCGATGAACTAATAACAGCTAGTCTTAAGAAATAGACCTGACAGAGAGAATAAATGGAACATACAGCAGCATTACCTCGTCCAGAATTATTGTTGGTAGTTGATACCGTTGCCCGAGATAGGGGAATCGATAAAGAAGATGTATTAAAAGCTATGGAACAGGCCATTCAAAAGGCAGGACGATGCAAATATGGTCTTGAGCATGATATTCGTGCGAACATTGACCGCTCAACAGGGGTGATTAGCTTAAAGCGTTGCTTGGAAGTTGTTGAGGAAATAGAAAACGAATGGACACAGGTTACTGTAGCAAGAGCTCAGAAAAAAAATCCTGGGGCAGTAGTCGGTGATGTTATTTCTGATGCATTGCCTCCTATAGATTTTGGGCGTATTGCTGCACAAACAGCTAAACAGGTTATTGTTCAGCATGTGCGAGATGCAGAGCGTCAACGGCAGTTTAGAGAATACAAAGAACGTGTCGGCGAAGTTATTAATGGTGTTGTGAAGCGTGTGGAGTTTGGCAACGTTGTTGTTGATCTTGGGCGTGCTGAAGCCGTATTACGTAGAGATGAGACGATTCCAAGAGAGACATTTAAAATAAGCGATCGTATTCGTGCATATATTTTAGATGTTCGTGAAGAGGCTCGCGGTCCTCAGATTTTTCTTTCAAGAACTCACCCAGAGTTCATGAAAAAATTATTTACTCAGGAAGTTCCTGAAATTTATGACAATATTATTTCTATAAATGCTGTGGCTCGTGATCCAGGTTCTAGAGCAAAAATAGCCGTTATTTCAAAAGATTCATCTATTGATCCAGTTGGTGCATGTGTTGGTATGCGAGGTTCTAGAGTTCAGGCGGTAGTTGGTGAGTTGCAAGGTGAGAAAATTGATATTATTCAATGGTCTCCTGATACAGCTACTTTCATTGTTAATGCACTTGCTCCAGCAGAAGTTGCAAAGGTTGTTATTGACGAAGAGGCTTCACGTATAGAAGTGGTTGTCTCAGATGACCAGCTTTCACTTGCTATTGGAAGGCGAGGTCAAAATGTACGGTTAGCATCTCAGCTTTCTGGCTGGCGTATTGATATAATGACGGAGAAGGAAGAATCTGACAGGCGACAGGACGAACTGAAAACGCGTTCTCAAGTGTTTATAGATACTCTTGATGTTGATGAAGTTATTGCTAACCTTCTTGTAACAGAAGGTTTTACAGAGGTAGAAGAAGTAGCTTTTGTTCCTGTGGAAGAAGTTGCTGAAATAGAAGGTTTTGGTGATGAAATCGCTACAGAACTTCAAAATCGTGCAAATAATTACATTGAGCGTCAGAAGCAAGAGCTTGATCAGAAGTGTAAGGAGCTTGAAATAGCAGAAGACCTTGTGGAATTTGAAGGAATTACACTTAAAATGCTAGTTAAGCTTGGAGAAAATAAAGTTAAAACGCTTGATGATTTTGCAGATCTTGCTAGTGATGAGCTTATTGAAATAGTTGGAGATGGTCTGACTGCAGATAATGCAAATGAGCTTATTATGGCTGCTCGTGCTCATTGGTTTGAAGACGAAGAAAACAAAGAAGAAGAAAAGGAAGTAGAAGAAGGTTAATTGGAGCAGCGTTATGTCCAACAAGCAAAAGCTTATAGCGGGAGATTCGTGCGAAAATGGCGATGTATCAAAATCTGTTTCGGAGTCGTGTCGCAAATGTATTGTTACAGGTAGGATACTTCCAAAAGAAGAAATGATACGTTTTGCCGTAGGTCCAGATAATCAGATGGTTCCTGATATAGAGAATCGATTGCCTGGCAGAGGTTTTTGGTTGAGTTCTGAACGTAATGTGTTGGAAAAAGATTCTATGGCAACCTTTTTTTCAAAGGCTGTGCGTAAAAAAGTTTCTGTCCCAGATAATTTTATAGATACTTTGGAGAAACTTTTAGTTAATCGCTGTGTAAATCTTCTAGGGCTTGCTTGTAAGGCTGGTTTGGTAGTATCAGGTTTTGAGAAAGTAAGGGAAGCAGTTAAAGGTAATAGAGCCGAAACGTTATTTACCGCATCAGATGGTGCAGATAATGGGCGGAAAAAACTTAAGAACCTTGCTTCTGACAAGAAAGTAATAGAAACTCTTTCTGTTGATGAGTTAACTATTGGACTAGGAAGAGATAATATCGTTCATGTTGCAGTGGCAAAAGGACGATTAGCTGAAACCCTAATAAGGGAAACAGCAAGGTTGGAATTATGTCGGAGAAGCTAATGTAAGTAACATTACAAGCAGAACGTCATGATTTCAGTAGTCGCAGATGTGATAATATAGAGAACAAGAATGACAACAACTGATTCTGAAAACAAAACTGGCAAAGCTCCTTTGACTCTTAAATCAGGGAAGCTAGAGCTGAAGAAAACTGTTGAAACAGGGCGAGTTCGTCAGAGCTTTTCTCATGGGCGTTCCAAGACAGTAACTGTTGAGGTGCGTAAAAAGCGTACTTTCAAAAAGGGCGTTAGTGGGGCTTTGCGAGAGGTTAAAAAAGATGATAAGAAAGAAGTTTCTTCTGAAAACACAGAAGTTGAAAATAAAAAACTCGAATCTATTGGCGATGGCACTTTAACTTCTAAAGAAAAAACTCATAGACTTAAAGACCATTAACAAAGCTTTGGGTGATGCTGTCGTTGAGATAGGCTTGGAGTTTGACATAGACCCATTCATCATAGGGCTTAAAGATATGGTGACCACCAGGTTGTCCACCACATATGTCCAG
>DAOWDM010000095.1 GCA_030639035.1 Alphaproteobacteria bacterium | reverse complement strand
GTAGCCCTCTTTCTTAAAATGGAAGCCGTATTCAGCTTTAATATTATGGACGGCTTGAGGATAATCGCGGACTACTGACTCCACTAATTTTGCTTGTTTTTCGACGTATTTAAAAAACTCTTTTCCGTCTTTACTTTCGCTTAGGGCCGTATTTAGAGTGGCAACCAGAAATTTGCTGAGCGAGCGCATATGGAAATCGGCCATACTGGTAAGCGTGCTTTGCAAAGCTTTTCCGGCCAGCTCAAAATTAAATTGAACAAGGTCGGAAAGGTCTTTAAAATCATCAAAAGAGGGTGTCGTTTCAGCCTTTTGTTGTTGCATGTGAAGAAAATTCTGGATGGCGCTTTGTTGTGGCTTAGTAAACAACTCCAAATAGTTGGCCATACCTTCACTAAAGGTTACGGCAACTTTGTTAGTATCAGAGTATGCCGCAAACATTTTTAATTGTAACTCAGACTGTTGTTGAACATATTCAGTCATTTGATCGCATATTTGATTGAACATACTTTTTGATGATTCAGGATCACATAAATTCATTTCCATTTAAACGACTCCCTCTAACCCTCCAGCCAGATATGTCCATAATAAATTGCTTCATTATCTGGATTTGGGATTTATTCATAAAAAGCACAAGAACTAAGGTACTTATGCTTGTAAATTTCTATAATTACTGATAACAATAAGGCCCAAGTTGACATCACAAAGAGTTTGTCAAAATTGTTCAGATAAAAAGCGGTGTGTCATTCACGAAAAAACAGCATCATCCATAAGATCCCGAACTATCCGTGTGACACACCGCTATTATATTCTGAAAATGTAGGGCCGGTTTACCGTTCCTTAGAAGCTGTTCAATACATTTTCAAAAGCATCATCAGCCAACTTTTTGAAATCTTCACGGCCTTTTTTGTAGGTTGCAAGCCACTCATCAATCGCTTTTTTTCCCTCTTCCGGAAGCCACGTAGCCTGGCTAATAAGCTTGTTTGTCATTACTTGCGACTGCTCCTGAATGGAGACAATATTTTGAAAGGTGTTGTCACAAGCAAATTTGTTCATTTCAAGCATCTGTTTCATCATCTGTTTCTGATCCATTTTTTTCTCCTTTGATTGTTTCTGGTTTGTTTGTTTCTGGTTTGTTTGTTTCTGGGCCATGTTACTCTCCTGAAATATTCATATTAATTTAGGCGAATTGCCATATGAAATTATGCAGTATTTTCTGGCTTTACAAACTTGATTTTCCCTTCTATACATCTCTTTTTTATGCTTGTCAAGAAAAAATGTTGCAGTGCACATTTTCTTGATAAATTATTTTTTCCTTGAAAAATTATTTATCTTATGTTAATCCAAGCACTTATATAGTCAATTATATTTGCATTACTATAACAACCATTGCCCAAGAGCTATTTTTTGTGCATCGCATGATTGATACTGGGCAACAAAGGAGGCGCTTGAATTTGGAAACGATACTATTAAAGAAATATTCTAATCGAAGGCTATACAATACCAACAGCAGTGAATATGTTACTTTGCAGGAGGTCGCCAATCTGATCCATCAGGGATTGACTGTAGAAGTAGTTGATGCAAAGAGCAAAGAAGATGTTACCGCATTAATTCTCACCCAGATTATCCTGGAAGAGGCCAGGCAAAACAATTGCCTGTTACCAATTTCCCTTTTGCATACGATTATCAAATATGGAGACAATCTCCTGGTCGAGTTTTTTGAGGGCTATCTGCAAAAGAGCATGAAAAATTTCATTGAATATAAAACTGCTACCGCCAGCCAATATGATAAATGGCTTGAGCTTACTGAAAACATGACGGAATTAACCCAGAAATCTCTAGATGGTCCTCAATTATACTCAGAATTATTTGAAAACTTTTTCAGCCATAATCAAAAATGAACTAAAGATGGGAAATGCTAGTTGAGCAGGCGCAGTTTACTCACCACCGTCAAAGCGCCGAAGGGTCAAAAAAGAACCACTCTTTTGACCTCCAACCTAAAACCCGACATAGCCGAGAAAGCAAAACCCATGAACCACAACGCTCCC
>DAOWDM010000033.1 GCA_030639035.1 Alphaproteobacteria bacterium | reverse complement strand
TAGGTCGGAGCTTTCTTTTGCAGTACATAAATTTTTTAATGACAAAGGATTCCGTTACGTTCACACGCCTATTATTACAGGTTCTGACTGTGAAGGTGCAGGCGAGATGTTCAAGCTGACAACGCTTAATATGGAAAACCCTCCTAAAAAAGACGGTAAGATTGACAATTCAAAAGAGTTCTTTGGACGTGAAACTAATCTGACCGTTTCAGGACAGCTTTCAGGCGAGATGTTTGCTCTTGCTTTGGGTGATATTTATACGTTTGGCCCTACTTTCAGAGCTGAAAATTCTAACACTAGAAGGCACGCTTCTGAATTTTGGATGATTGAGCCTGAAATGGCTTTTTATGACCTTAACGACAATATGGACTTGGCAGAAGAGTTTATAAAAAACCTTATTTCTCATATTATGGATAAATGTGCAGAAGATTTAACACTGTTTGCAAACTTTGTTGACAAGACGTTGATGGATACTTTGAACAATATTGTTTCTTCTGATTTTGTAAGGCTTCCTTATCGTGAAGCTGTTGAAATCTTGGAAAAATCAGGCAAAAAGTTTGAATATGCTGTAAAATTCGGAACAGACTTTCAATCCGAGCATGAAAGATACCTCACAGAAGAACACTTCAAAAAACCAGTGATTCTTTATAACTATCCAAAAACAATTAAGCCTTTTTATATGAAAGTAAATGACGACAACGAAACTGTTGGAGCTATGGACGTTTTAGTTCCTCGTATCGGTGAAATTATCGGCGGAAGCCAACGTGAAGAAAAACTAGACGTTCTTAAAGCAAGAATGGAAGAAATGGGACTAGACGAGAAAAACTACTGGTGGTATATGGATTCAAGAAAATTTGGTTCTGTCCCTCACAGTGGGTTTGGTCTTGGATTTGAACGTATGCTAATGCTGGTAACGGGCATTACAAACATAAGAGATGTGATACCTTTCCCAAGAACTCCAGGTAATATTGAATTTTAATTGATAAGGAAATTAATGACATGAATACACAAGCAACTTTAGCTGATAAATTATGGTCAACTGATAAAAACGTGCCACTTACAGTCATTCGCAATGTAATTCTCGCTGTTGCGGGCTCATTGCTGATATGGGCTTCTGCAAAAATTCAAGTTCCGTTTTATCCTGTTCCTATGACTATGCAAACACTTGTTATTCTAGCTATAGGAATGGCTTACGGCTGGCGTTTAGGTGCAATAACTGTATTGCTTTATCTTGCAGAAGGAGCTTCTGGTCTGCCAGTATTTGCAGGCACTCCTGAAAAAGGCATCGGACTTGTTTATATGATGGGAACAACTGGCGGTTATTTGACTGGTTTTGTATTTGCGGCGGCTACAACTGGCTGGCTTGCAGAACGAGGCTGGGATAGAAACATTGCAACAACTGCACTTACAATGCTAATAGGCACAGCTATAATTTATGCGTTCGGTCTTTTGTGGCTTGGAACATTACTTGGTTTTGATAAGCCTATTTTAGCTTGGGGTCTAACTCCATTTTTGCCTGCAGCTTTTGCAAAGATTGCTCTTGCAACTGCTATTATGCCTATGGCTTGGAAGCTTCTTGGTAAGAATAGAGGCTAAAAAATGCGTCTGTCATTTTTAGTTGTAATATTTGTTCTAGCGGTTGCTTCTTGTACTCAACCGCTAGTCCCAAAAGATAATTTTTACCGATTAAGCCTGCCTTCTTTGGAAAAACATGAAAGCCCAACCTTAAATGGAACTATTGAAGTTGGTTTGTTTTCTGTTAATGGGGTAATCGGAGAAAGAGCTATAATTTACACAAATAACGGCTCTTCTTTACAGCAATACAATTATCACTATTGGTTAAAACCTCCTGCCTACATGCTTCAAGAGGCTATGATAGATTATTTACGCAAAGCAAATACTGCGGATAGAATCGTATCTTCAAAGATTAGAATTGCATCTGATTATATACTTGGCGGCAACGTTAGAAAGCTAGAACACAACGTAAAAGACTCAAGCATTACAGTTGAAATAGAACTTAGCCTTATTAGAAAAGAAGATAACGAGCTTATTTTTATTGACACTTTCAGCACTAAGCAAAGAACAAAAAAAGCTGGTGTAAATGCTGCTACAATTGCAATTCAGAAAGGGCTAGCCGAAATTTTTTCTGCCTTTATAGAAAGATTAGAACTAGAAAAACCCTGAAACAACTACGTCAAAAATCCTAGGAAACACCACTTCTTTCTTTTTAGATATTTTGATAGAATCAGATAAATCATTGTCTTTTTGATTAACTGTATCAGCGACAGGAATTTCCTTTGCAACAGGAGTCCTCTCGCTTGTTGGAGCACAACCTGCCATCAAAATTATCAATAAAAAACATATACAAATATGCTTCATTACCTTTCTCCACAATATACATGAATATTATGCACTAGCATCATTTAACAAAAGGTAAAGCATAGTAATATAACGCCTTATCTTCTTCTTTTCTTCTTACGTTTCTTTTTCATTTTTTCTTGAGCCACTTTTGCAGTTTGTTTTATATCCTGCACTCGCAGCAGCACAGCTTCGTTGTTTTCAAGCAGTTTTTCTGCTTTTCTGCACTGATTAATTGAATCACTATAACGTCCTACAAGCAAGTTATACTCCGCCATAGCATATGCTGCCATGCCCATATTGCCACTTCTTCCATTAGCTATAGCAAGAAGTCTCCACGCAAAACCGTTTCTTGGTTCTTTTGCCAAAGCTTTTGTAAGATGATTAACAGCTTGCCTGTTTTGCTCTGAATTCTCTGTTTCGGTCTGCACCTGTGCCAAACTTATTCGTATTAGATGCGAATTTGGAGCAAGAGAAACAGCTTTATTATATGAAACAAGAGACTCCTCCAGTTTCCCATTTTCAAATAGCATCTGCCCTTTTAGCTCATGAAAATAAGGGTCGCTTGAAAATTCGCCAATAAGTCCATCAATTTCTTTTAAAGCTTCGGAAAGAACCCCCTTTCTAAAATTTGCTATTGCTCGTGCATACCGTGCTTCTACTGTTTTATTTTCAATCTTATAACGTGCGAGCGTATATTCTGGACTTTCAAGAAAAGCTATGAGTTTTCCTCTCATTCGGCTATGCATTTTTACATATTCAGGCTTTGTCGGTACATTTGAAAAAGGTGAGTTTTCAACGTGATTTGCAATTAAAGTCATTCTATCACGAGTCAAAGGGTGAGTTCTGAAATACACGTCCTGTTTTGAAGAAACTGTAAAACCTTGTTTTTCAATAATACGCATAAATTCAAGCAAGCCTTTTGCGGACTGCTTTGTAGCATCAAGAAATCTAAGAGATGCCTGATCTGCTGAATTTTCCTCACTACGAGTATAGCCGAAGAAATTCCCCATGATAGAACCTTGCCCTCCCATCATAATCGCTGCTCCAACATCTCCCCTGCCCGTCGCCAAAATTGCAGCTCCTCCTAAAATAGTCGATACTAGGCTTGAAGTCTGAGCCGCTTGAGCTCTTTGGGACATTCTAACTAAATGCCCTCCTGCCATATGCCCTGTTTCATGAGCTATAACGCCTATAAGCTGTCCAACATTTTCACTGCGAGCAATAAGTCCAGTATTAAGAAACAGATTCAAACCTTTTGCAACAAAAGCATTCAACTGCTTGTCATTTACCAAATGTATATGTATAGATTTAGGGTTAATATTAGCTGCTTCAAATAGTGGCGTTGATAAGATATGAATGTTACTCTCTATTTCCGCATCTCTGATAAAAGACATTGCGTAAGCAGTCCTTGTCATTGAAACAGGCAACACACAGAAACAAAAAGTCAGGTAGATTATGCGTTTTAACAATAGCTCAACCTTAAAAAAACAGTTTCCCAATATTAGTAAAGAACTTAACAGCATACGTCAACGTAGCGTCTCAATTCTTTGCTGTATAATGCTTTGCTCATGTGGAGTTACTAAACTCGCAACGGGCAATCTGGAATATAAACCAGCGTTTGCAGGTATTGTAGTTTCCGATGAGCCTCAAGCTACAATAACAGGAAAAAGAGTCCTAGCAGGAGGGGGGAACGCTGCCGATGCTGCAATAGCAACTGCCTTGACTCTTTCCGTTACATTGCCGTCAAGAGCAGGTTTAGCATGTGGAGGCGTGTGTCAGATTTATGATACAAAAACAGGAAAAGCTGAAACTTTAGATTTCAGACCTCTTGCTAAGACAAAAAACGGTACGGTTGCAATACCAGCTTTGCCTAGAGCTCTTTACGCACTTCTTGCTAAAAAAGGTAAGGCACGCTGGGAAAGTCTTGTTTCTCCTGCGGAACAGCTTGCAAAATTCGGTTCTCCAGTATCTCGTACTTTTGCTGTTGATATCGCTGAATATGAAAAATCAAACGGTAGCAAAGCAATACTAAACCACTTCCACAATATAAAAGAAGGGGATTTCCTTACTCAGATTGAGCTTGCTACAGTACTTTCAAGACTGCGGGCAAAAGGAGTTGGTGATTTTTATTCAGGAAAAATTGCAAAACAGATTGTAGAATCAGCAAAAACGTTAAATCTTCCTTTGACTTATGATGAGTTAAAAGCTTTTGCACCGAATTGGAGGTCTTCAAATAAAATTTCATTCGGAAATGATACGGCTTACTTTCCTCATGCTTATATAGCTGGAGGAAAAGCATCTGAGCTATGGGAAAAACTTTCAGGAAACAATAATTCGGACAGAACAGAGGCGTTAAATTTAGTAGAAAAACCTCATGCAGATTCAGAAAAGTATCATTCTGCAAGCACAGGTTTTATAATAGCAGATGCTTCTGGAATGACTGTTTCTTGCTCTCTTACAATGGGGGAAATGTTTGGAAATGGGACTTTGCTGGCTAATACTGGTATGATTCCAGCCGTTCCTCTAGTAGCTCCTTCTACAGAAATGGCTTTGATGCTGGTTGCTAATGATTTTGTAAATGAAATGAGATTCGCAAGTGTTGCTTCTGGTAAATTTGCAGTAACGGATATGACATTGGTTGCGTCTCAAGCTCTTCTAGGAAAACGCCCTCTGGCTGTGGCAACGCAAACATTAAAAGAAAAAGATTCTTCTGGAAGAGTAAATTCTTTCAACTGCACCAAAGGAATCCCTCCATATCCTGAAACCTGCAATGCAGAAAAAGACCCACGAGGTTCAGGAATGGCTTTGATAGTAGGGAATTAAAATAAGAACCGTCATCGAATTACTTGACATATACAACAATGACGGTTGAGTTTATCAGTTAGGAAAAAACAACATGAAATATATTGCAATTTTACTGCTAGTATTAACATTTAGTGTAGCACCTGTAATAGCGGAAGGAAAACCGCCTAAAGTCGATATTCAGAGAATGAAAGCTAAAGCTGAGCAAGGAGATGCAAAAGCTCAATTATTGCTTGCACTTATGTATGATACTGGAAATGGCGTACCTCAAGATAATAGGAAATCTTTTGAATGGTGTAAGAAGTCTGCAGAGCATGGATTTGCAGAAGCTCAATTACTGCTTGGGCTTATGTATGATGTTGGAAATGGAGTTCCTAAGAGCAACAAAAAAGCCGTTAAATGGTGCAGAAAAGCTGCAAATCAAGGATATGCAGAAGCTCAATTAGTTCTTGGCGGCATGCATAGCAATGGTCTAGGTGTTATACAAAATGATGTTTTAGCATATATGTGGTTTAATCTTGCTGCAATTGGAGGAAATAAAGGAGCTATTAAAAACCTTGAAATTTTAGCTTCTAAAATGACACCTGAACAAATAGCCAAAGCACAAAAACTTACTCGGAATTGGAATGAAGAGGAATAAAAATTAAGATTAGCAAAATTGAAATTCCAAAACCAACTTTGAACCAAACAAAAAACAAGGGCTAGCAATTCTTTTTGCTAACCCTTTGTTTTTAAGTGGTGGAGCTGGAGGGAATCGAACCCACGACCTCTTGAATGCCATCCAAGCGCTCTCCCAACTGAGCTACAACCCCACAAAGCATTAATCTTGATGAAGATAAGAATAATTAATGCCTTATGCAAGAAAAAATTTTATATTATTCTTATACTTTCTTCTTTTTACGATTATCTTTTTTACCAAGACCTATTTCTCTTGCAAGCTTAGAACGGTGTTTTGCATATTCTGGAGCTACCATTGGATATTCTGGCGGTAGATTCCAACGTTCACGATACTCTTCAGGTGTCATGTTATATGCTGTTTTTAAATGACGTTTCAGCATTTTCAGTTTTTTACCGTCTTCAAGACAGATAATATATTCTGGAGTAACAGACTTCTTTATAGAAACTGCTGGCTGTAGATGCTCTTTACGATGAGGCATGCCGCCAACAGCAGCCAAAGCCTTATAAATTTCATGAATAGCGGCAGGAATATCATTAATATTTATAGTATTGTTCCTAGCATGCGATGAAATTATCTGTGCTGTCAGCAACAAAAGCTCGTCTTTACTTGGCTGGTCTGTCATTTTATTACAATCCTTTATTAAAAACAGTAATTTTATGTATAAAATATTTAATAAAGAATATCAATATCTCAATACTTTTCTATACCAATGAATTTTATAAAAAAACAAAAATTAAACTTAAAAGCTCGGAAACGTTTTACTTTACAAACTTCATATTGTATCAAAAGACAATATTTATATTAAAATGGACAAGAGTTCGGACTGTCAATTATTAAAGCAGAAAAACAGATGAAATTTCAAGATACATGTCTTGCCTTTTTAACAGTGTGCATGTGGGGAAGCTATTTCGTTATAGCTAAATTCGGCGTAGCTGAGTTTCCTCCTATCATAATGTGTGCAATACGGGTTTTTTTCCCAATTGTTTTTCTTACTCCATTTTTCTATCCATCTAAAAAGCATATCAAAGGGCTTCTTTTGCTTTCAGTTGGAATAACGAGTGAAATAGCATTAACACTTTTAGGATTAAAATATATCGAAGGCAGCATCACAACCATTGTGTTTCAACTTGCTGTTCCTTTTAGTGCATTGATGGCATTTCTTGTTTTTAATGAAAAGCTAAATAAATTGCAATGGTCAGGTATGGCTGTTGCTTTTGCAGGTGTAGTAATGATAGCAGAAACTCCATCAGTTGAATCTGTATTACCTGTTTTTCTAATAGCTGGTTCTGCTTTTGCATGGGCTGTTTCAAATATTATTATCAAAAAAATGTCTGCCGTTTCACCGCTTATACTTGTTGGCTGGGGTGCTTTTTTTGCATTTCCACAGCTTTTGATTCTTTCATTTTTATTTGAAGATGGGCAGCTTGATGCTATTAAAACAGCAAGCATAACAGCATGGGGAGCGATTGCTTACATAGGCATTGTTTCCTTTATCTTGGCTCAGGTCTTTTGGTATTATCTGATAGGTAAATATTCAGTTACAAAAATCACTCCGTTTTTATTTTTCGAGCCTGCAATTGGATTGTTTCTGGGATATTTTCTGCTTTCAGAAACTCTTTCATGGCAGAAGCTTCTTGGGTGTACTCTAGTTGTACTAGGAATGATTATGATTAAATTCATTTCAAACAAAAAAAACGATTCGGTTGAAATTTGTACATCTAATTGCTAAAAAACATGAAAAAAACAAAAAACTATAAGTAAACACTAGACTTGCAGGTGTTTTTAGTTATACATTACTACTTTGATGAAATATATAACAAAAGGAACTATAAAAGATGAACAAAACTGAATTTGTTGCGTCTGTATCAGAAGATTCTGGTCTTTCAAAAATTGACAGTGCAAAAGCTGTTGATGCTTTTTTTAAAACTATATCTTCTTCACTAAAAGACGGAAATGATGTACGTCTAACTGGTTTTGGAACTTTCAAAACAACAAGAACAGCTGCTCGTGATGGTAAAAACCCACGTACTGGTGAAAAAATCCGCATTCAGGCTTCAAATACTGTACGTTTTAAACCAGGTAAATCTTTAAAAGATACTGTGAACAAATAAGTTCTCTCTGATTTAAAAACTCCTTTTAAGCACCTCTCCTTAAAATTAAAGAGTGGTGCTTTTTTGTGTGTAAACCGCTATAATTGCAAACATGGGTAATTTAGATATTATAAGTAATGGCGTTGATCATCTGGCTCTTATTGCCGAGATGAACTACAAATTCACTAAAACTCGAGATATAAAAAAAGTTCTGCAAAAAGGGCTTGAGCTTGTAGCTGCTCATCTTGATGCAGAAGCTGCTTCGGTTTTTCTGCAAAACGATGACAAGTCAGAATTAATCTGTCGTGCATGTGCAGGTCCGATAGATATCGAAGGCTTAAGTATTCCTGCAAATGAAAAAAGCATCATTGGGGAGACTGTTTCAAAAAGAGTCTCCAAACTTGTGCGTGATGTAACTAAAGACCCTGATTTTGATGTAAATGTTGATAAGAAAACAGGCTTTGTTACCCGCTCTATTCTTTGTGCACCTTTGCAGTTTGAAAACGACTGCATTGGAGCAATTGAAGTTATAAATAAACGAGCAGGAAACGGGCTTTTCAACGAACAAGATAAAAAATTACTAGAAGCTCTTGGCTCATCTGCTGCTCTTGCAATAATAAATGCACGCATGGCAAAGGAGCTTATAGGCAAAGAAGTAATGCGTAAAGAACTTGAGCTTGCTGCCGAAATTCAGCGTGGACTTTTGCCTGAAAACCTGCCTGATGATTTTCCTGTTCATGGGATAAACGTGCCTGCAAAGACTGTATCAGGTGATTTTTTTGATACAGGAAAGCTAGAAGATGGAAGAGTATGGTTTAATTTAGGAGATGTATCAGGAAAAGGAATGAATGCCGCTCTTCTTATGGCTAAAACATCAAGCCTGTTTCGTTGTCTTGCAAAAACCATTCATTCACCGAGTAAATTACTGGCTGTTATAAATAATGAATTATGTGAAACAAATTCCAAAGGCATGTTTGTAACTATGGTAGGTGGTTTTTTTGACCCTGCGACAGGAAATGTTTGTTTTGCCAATGCAGGACATGAGCCTCCTCTTTATTTTGACTCAGAAACAAAGACTTTTATCGACTTTCCAGCAGAAGCTCCGCCACTTGGAATAGCAAGGGATATTGCAGGTTCTGATGGTTATCCAGAAGAAGAAATAAACCTAAACGATGGAAGCTTTTATATTTTCACAGATGGCTTAACAGAAGCGAGAACAAACAATAAAGAACTGGAAGAAAAAGGAGTTCGCAAGCTAATTTCCAACATATCAAAATTTCCAGCGAACGAACAGCCAAAAACATTGCTGGATATTCTTAATTCAACAAAAACAAAACTCCATGATGACGTGACTTTTTTAGTTGTAAACCACCATAAAAAACTTTTATCAATGAAAATATCAGCCAAGGCTGAGAATTTAAAAAAAATCCGCACTGAAATAAAAAAAACAGCAAAAAAATGCACCTCTTGTGAAAAAACAATAAATGATATTGTACTGGCAGTTGATGAGGCTTGTCAGAATATAATCCGCCATGCATACAAAGAATATCGTGATGGAAATAATATTATTGTCGAAGTTTCACAAAATGGTGATAATATAATTGTATATCTAACGGACTTTGCACCATCGGTTGAATTAGATAAAATTGTTCCGCGAGATTTTGATGATATCCGAGCTGGCGGTTTAGGGACTTCTTTTATTCGTGAAATCATGGATAAAGTAGAGTTTATCAAGCCTCCAAAGAACGCTGGAAATCTGTTGAAAATGGTAAAAAAGGTAAAAAAATGACAGTTGAAATCAAAGATAATAATGGGACGGCAATCGCCGTTTTAAGTGGAGATATAGACCTTAGCAACTCATCAGAAGTAAGAGACGCACTCGTAAAAGCAATTGCAGAAGGTAAAAATGTCATAGCTGATATGAGCAAGGTGGGATATATAGATTCTTCATGCATTGCAGGTTTTGTTATGGCTTTTCAGGAAGCAAAGAAAAAAAACAGCCGTTTCGCTCTAGCATCTGTTACACAAAAGTCTATGCGAGTGCTTCAACTAGCTCGTCTCGACAAAGTATTTACAATTCACAACTCTGTAGACGATGGAATTGAATAAGCTAATCTCATTCATTGAACAAACAGGACGTTTCACCACAAAAGGAGTGGCGGAAATAGGCTTTGGTGCATCATTGATGTGGAAAAGCATATACTGGATTTTTATGGGTAAAAAACGAGAGCAAACGGTTCGCTCCTCGTCAGTTTTTGCCCAAATGATGGAAATGGGAGTTTGTGCTGTCCCTATCATTACTGTAATGAATGCAACTATCGGCATTATGATGGCTTTACAGGGCATTTACAGCTTAAAAATGTTCGGAGCAGAATCTCAAGTCGTCATTGGTGTAGCTTTTTCTGTCGTAAGGGAGTTTGCTCCTCTTATCACAGCTATTTTAGTAGCTGGCAGGTCAGGTTCTGCTTTAGCTGCAAAGCTTGGAACAATGACTATAAATCAAGAAATTGATGCTCTTAATGTCATGGGAATCAACCCTGTGCGTTATCTGGTCGCTCCTTCGTTTATAGCACTGCTGATAATGCTACCGATTTTGACTTTCTGGGCTGATGTTGTAGGGCTGCTTGCTGCTGGGCTTTATATATGTGTAGAGCTTGGCTTTACTATGAATGTTTATGTTGATCAGGTTTTTGAAGTTTTAAGCGTTGATGACTTAATGCACGGACTTGGGAAAAGCGTTCTTTTTGCTGTTTTAATAGTCCTGATAGGCGTAGTAAACGGTGCTTCTGTAACTGGCGGAGCAGAAGGCGTTGGACGCATGACAACTCGCTCTGTAGTCCACGGAATAAGTGCCATAGTAATAGCCGACATGATTTTTGTTTTCATGCTTACAAGGTGATGAGATGACTACAAATGCTATTGAGGTTAAGAATCTTGTTACTCATTATGGGGAAACACAAGTCCTGAATAATGTCAGCCTTGATATAAAGACTGGTGAAATCATGGTTATAATGGGCGGAAGCGGTTCGGGGAAAAGCACTTTTCTTAATCATCTGCTTGGGCTTTTATATCCAACTTCAGGAGCTATTTCCATTCTTGGACAGGATATAAACGATATTACGCCAATGGAATTCCAATTTTTAAGGCGTAAAATAGGCGTAGCTTTTCAGGGCGGAGCTTTACTTAGCTCACTTACCGTTGGCGAGAATATCATGCTTCCATTAAAGGAGCATACCAAACTTGACCGCATGACCATTGAAATAATGGCACGTCTTAAAATGGAAGTAGTCGAGCTTTCTGGTTTTGAAAATCTTATGCCTTCAGAGCTTTCAGGCGGAATGATAAAACGTGCTGCTTTGGCAAGAGCAATAGTTATGGATCCGAAAATTCTGTTTTGCGATGAGCCGTCAGCAGGACTAGACCCAGTCGTTGCTTCAAATATTGATGACTTAATTCTAAAGCTGAAAGAAGCCTTGGGCATGACGGTTGTGGTTGTTACTCACGAGCTTGAAAGTGCTTTTAAGATTGCAGATAGAATATGCGTTCTTGATAAAGGAAACGTTCTTTTTGTCGGAACGGTTGAAGAAATAAAAAAATCAAACAATAAACGAATACAGAACTTACTCAACCGCCGCAGCGAAAAAGAAGAACTCGACCCAGACGAATACATAAAACGGCTTACAGCAAGCGAATAAAAGGAAAAAACATGAAAGACAGTCGTATAAATTATATTGCAGTTGGAAGCTTTGTTCTTCTAGTTATTGCTGGCTTTATCATAACGATTACCATGCTTACAGGAAGAACTGGAGCGGTTGATTCTTATTACACAACATATCCAAATGTCGGCGGAATCAAGTACGGAACACAAGTGCTGTTTGAAGGCTATCCTATAGGTCAGGTCGAAAAAATCATTCCAGAACAAAAAGACAAACGCCCTGTTTTTAAGGTAATATTAAGCGTTAAAAAAGACTGGAAAATACCACAAGACAGTGTTGCTTTAGTTGCCGCTTCAGGGCTTCTTTCTGCCATTTCCATTGACATTAAAGCAGGGACAAGCGAAACAGCATTAAAGCCTAAAAGTGAAATAAAGGGCAATGCTGGTGGCAATATTTTTGCAGCTATTTCCGATATAGCAGGAGAAGTATCCGATTTAAGCGAAAATGGATTAAAACCTCTATTGAAAAAAATAGAATCTTCTATAGACAATATAGCCGTGCCTTTGGCTGAAACTATGCCTGTTCTGCTCAAAGATTTAAAAACCGTATCAAATGATATGGCAGAGAATTTGCCTTTGATTATGGCAAACCTCGATGATGCAAGCTCTCGCCTGAACTCATCATTATTGAGCAAAAAAAATGAAAAACGGATAAATGAAACAATTGCTAATATACATAAAACATCAAGCGACTTTACTAGCCTTTCCAGCAATCTTGATGCTTCAATCAAAGCCATCAATACTGTGGTTAAAGAAAACAAAAATCCAGTTAACAAAAGCCTTCAAGACTTGCAATACACCTTGAAAACCCTTGCCCGTCATATAGATTCAATAACATATAATCTTGATGGAACAGCCCGCAATATGAGCGAATTCTCCAGACAAATCCGCCAGAATCCAGCTTTATTATTAGGAGGAACTCCTCCAGAAGATGAGGCTCGCTAGACTCTATCTGTTTTATATGGCAAACATCAAGAAGCGTGCAGCAATACATCAAGTAAATTATCTGCAAAGCGTTTTCCATCGCATAAAGGGGAAGCTTTGACTTGTTCACGAAGGTTCTTTCGCAAACAAGAAAGATGTTCAAAATTTCCTGCAAGCTCTATTGCTTTTTCAACATATTCATCAAAATCACAAGCAATAGTTTCAGTCAGCCCTACATTTGATAAATGAGCAAAAGAATGCCGTCCTGCAAAGGTTTCTCCTGCACAAGTAATTGTAGGAACTCCCATAAACATTGCTTCACAAGTAGTAAGTCCGCCAGAATATGGGAATGTATCAAGGGCAATGTCTATTCTGTTATAGGCAGCTAAAAACTCAGCATGAGGAGCTTTGCCTTCAAAAATTATTCGTGATGAGTCCACTCCGTTTTTAGCAAACTTCTTGATAATATTGCTGTTTAATCCATTATCATCAAAACCATTAAATTTGAAAAGAAGCTTTGATTCTGGAAGTTTTATAAGGATTTTTGACCATATATTTATAACTTCATCATTTACCTTGCATGGATTATTAAAACAGCCAAATGTAATGTATCCGTTTGATAATGCAGGCAATTCCAAAACATCAGGCATATATTCAGGGGCATCATAGGTTACATATCCATCTGGCATTCTTATAATTTTTTCTGAGTAAAAATTGTCCGTCCCTTCCTTTACCTGATATTTATCGGCTATTAGATAATCCATAGCTGCAAGCCCTGTAGTCCCTACATATCCAGCCCATGTAACCTGAATTGCGACAGGCTTTCTAGCAAACACAAGCAGTCTGTTTTTTCCAGTATGTCCGCTAAGGTCAAACAATATATCGACTTTGTCGTTTTTGATGCACTCGGTTAAAACCTCATCAGAAGCCCCCACTGCATTGACCCACTTATCAGCAGTTTTTTTCAACCTTTTAGTTAATTCATCTTCTGACGTTCTTAATGAATACATGAATACAGAACATCTGTTCTTATCAATAGATTCTAAAAATTTTACAAGAAAATATCCGACAGGATGACGACCAAAATCAGCAGAAACAAAACCAAGTATCAGCTTGTCATTGTTATTGCATGTATTAGATTCTTTTGTGTATTTCGAGGCGTACTTGTCGTTCCATTCTTTATGTATTTCTTCTAATGATTCTGGTGTAACGCTGGGGATATATTGACAGCAACACAGCATATTGCTGTAAGCTTCGAAATACTTTGGATTGATAGAAATAGCTTTTTTATAAGCTGAAACAGCATCTTCAAACCGCCCTATATCGCTGAGTACATTTCCATAATTGTTCCAGCATATATGGTCATTTGGAGCATTAATTGTTACATGATGCAGGATTTTTATCGCTTCTGTAAAACGCCCCATATTTTTTAACAATGCACCAAGATTGCCATGAGCTATGTAAAAAGCAGGGCTTAAATCTATTGCTTTTCTATAAGCTTTTTCAGCTTCTTTTCGGTTTCCTAAATCTTTTAAGGAATTGCCAAGATTGTTCCATGCTTCTGCATAGTTAGGAGCGATGCTTATTGCTATTCTCAGGCATTTTTCAGCTGCATTTGCCCTGCCTTGTGCATTAAAAACCGAACCAAGATTAGAATACATAGTCGCATCTTCAGGAGCTAACTCCAAAGCTTTCATATAAAACTGCTCGGCTTTTGCGTATTCCTTCAAATCTGCCAATACAGTTGCCAGATTGCCTATAAATTCTGAATTATCAGGCTTTAGATTTACAGCTTTGCTTATTAGTTCAAGTGCTTGCTCGTGATTGCCTGTTTGATGACAAACAACTCCAAGCAAGTGCGTAGCTTCAGGCTGGTTAGGTTCTATCTCAAGAATCTTTTTATAAATCCCAGCGGCATCGGAAAGCCTGCCTTTATTATGCTTTTCAACTGCTCTTCTGATAAGGTCAGTCACCATATCAGCAAAAATGTCTTTTTTTTCATTCATATCTGTCGCCATGAATTATACAATAGTTAAGCTACCAAACCGTCATGCTGAACTTGATTCAGCATCTACTCTTTTTTAAGTATCCCAAAACTTTGTGCTGAGAATAACATCGATGGAATATCAGCCAGCGGTTTTTTCTAGTACTTTTCTTATAATCTCAGCAGTGTCTTTCCATGAGAAATCTTTGATGCGGTTGAAGCCTTTTTCTATCATTTTGCTTCTTGTTTCAGGCTCTCTCACTTTCATCATAGCTTTGGCTATATCATGAGCATCTACTGGATTAAAAAACATAGCAGCATCTGCTCCAACTTCAAGCATAGCTCCTGATTTAGAAGTCAATACAGGACAACCACAAGCCATAGCTTCAAGTAAAGGCAATCCGAAACCTTCATACAAAGACGGATAAACCAAAGCTGTAGCTCCTGCATAATATTTTAACAAGTCTTCTTCACTAACCCAATCTGCACGCAGGTCATCGTCTTTCATCATTTCAATTAACGTGTTTTCAACAGGCATAGGACCAACGCATACGATAGCTTTTTCTTTGTGGTCAGGAAGCTCTAGAAAAGCCTTGAAAAAATTGCCTGCATTTTTGTATGTAGTACGCATACCAACAAACATATAATAGCCTTTTTCAAGACCTTTTTCTTTTAAGAAAGCTTGCACTTCTTCTGAAGGTGTCGGTTTGAAATGCGAGGAAATAGCGTTTGGTGCTACGTGTACAGTTTCAGGATTGACTTGCGGAAACAGTCCTTTCAAATCCTTAGCCGTATTATTTGAAACACAAACATAGTTGCTTGCATTTCGGATAGCCTCATGTTTTTGCACCCAGCATTGCTCTGTAAGGTCAAAGCCTATAAATTCAGGTATCATATCATGAACCATCATGACCGTTTTCGTATAAAGAGGATATGTATAATAAGTAGAAATGAACACATCTACATCTTCAATGTCGCAATAATGCTGTAAAAGCCTGCATTGATCCATAGTATTTTTGTTGTCAGGCTCAATAATGCGGTAATTAAGCCCATCAATGCGTTTCATAGAACCGCCTCGGTCAAAAATAATAAGGTTCTCAGCAAAATCCGTTTTTGCCCATTCTTCAAAAAGATGTATCCAAACACGGTAAATACCTGTTTTTGCTGTTTGAAAAAACACTCCATCTATAGCAATTCGTGGTTTTTTGTGGTTTTTTGTAGTTTTTTTCTTAAGATTAGAAAATAGCGAGTCAAGTTTTTGAGATTTAATTGATGGTGTTTTTTTACCTAAAAGCTTGCTCTCATCTTCTGCAATATATTTTGGAATATCGTTATATCTAATCCCAAGACATTTTCTACCAACTGCTGGTAACGCTCCGTTAAGTAGATTAATCATTGCTGTAAAAAGTTTTTTTTCTTCAAAAACAAGGGTTTCAGGTTGTTTTTTATAAAAAACATGCATTTCGCCATTGGTAAACAGCTCCATTCCATGCTTTTGTGCAATAATGTGCAGTCCTTGAGCAGAATAAAAGAAAGAACGCCGTCCATTTTCTGGCAAAAGATAATTCCAGCCACTCCCCTGCACTTTATATGTTTCTGTTGTTGCAAGTAAAATATCTGGCTCTAAAGAAAAAAGCTGCTCGATTTCATTGGGTAATATTGTTGATAAAGCATCAGTGCATGTAACTATTGGAGCTTTTTCAATATTATTTTCTTTTACATTAAATCCAGAAGCATAAATACTTTCACATCTGTCCTCATGAACATAAAAATTCAAACCATTATCACGCATTAAACGAGTAAAAAGCCCATCTCCTCCATGCCAATCAACAGCTTTTACATCGCTGGGAATACTTAAAATCTGCATAAAAGCATCAAACAGCATAGAAGCGTTGACCGCTCGTCTTGCTGTAAAAACATCTAAAGACATTTCAGGCTTTT
>DAOWDM010000007.1 GCA_030639035.1 Alphaproteobacteria bacterium | reverse complement strand
TTTACCAACGCCGTTAGGTCCAATAAGAATATTGATTGGTTCTAATTCGATTTTTGCTTCTTTTATCGATTTAAAGCCTTTTATCTCGATTGATGTTAAAATTCCAAGATCTGACATAATTATTTCTCAAACATTAAGTTAAAGTAGTCTGCGTTTAATTGTAGTTGTATTAAGAAACTTCCACAATCGTCATCCTGAATTTAATTCAGGATCCACCTTTTTCTTTACCACAAAAAGCGTTGTCAACAGTTAAGAAGATGGATGCTGAATCAAGTTCAGCATGACAGTGAGAGTAAAGTTCCCATTCACATCACATCAATAATCCGACCCATTGTTTCTTCTTTTCCAAGAACTTCCATTACCTGAAATATTGGAGGAGAAACGTTTGAGCCTGATAGGGCGGCTCTTATTGGTTGGGCTACTTTTCCTAGTTTTACTTCGGCTTTTTCTGCATGTTCACGGGCTAGGTTTTCAAGAGTTTCCTGTTTCCAATCGGTGCAATTATCTAGTTCAGCTTTGAATTTTACTAACCTTTCCATGCCGTTTTCATTTAGGAGTTTAAGAGCTTTGGCGTTCATTTCTAAAGGACGTTTGGCAACATAAAACTCAGCACTTTCAGCTAGTTCTATGATTGTCTTAGCACGCTCCTTTAACGCATTCATTCCTTTTAACAGATGGCTTTTTCCGTTTTCATCAATGGAAATTTCTAGTTTTTTCTCAATCATTGGAACTATAAGTTCAACCAATTTGTCATTATCAGACTCACGGATATAAACGCCGTTTAGATTGGTGAGTTTTGTCATGTCGAAACGAGAAGCCGATTTTCCAATACCTGAAACATCAAACCATTCTATTGCTTGTTTGGTGGATATTATTTCATCGTCCCCATGACCCCAGCCGAGTTTCAGCAGATAGTTTCGCATAGCTTCTGGCAGGAATCCCATGTCTCTGTATGCTTCTGCTCCCAAAGCTCCGTGGCGTTTTGAAAGCTTTGCTCCGTCAGCACCGTGAATCAGCGGAATATGAGCAAACTCTGGAGTATCCCAGCCAAGAGCTTTATAAAGCTGTATTTGCCTGAAAGTATTTGTTAAATGGTCATCTCCACGAATTACATGGCTTATATTCATGTCATGGTCGTCAACAACCACTGAAAGCATGTAAGTCGGAGTTCCGTCTGCTCTAAGAAGAATCATGTCATCAAGCTGATTATTTGCTACACAAACCTCACCTTGAACCATGTCTTTTATTGTAGTTTCGCCGTCCTGCTCTGCTTTAAGCCGCACAACTGGAGCTACACCCTCGGGAGCTTCTGAAGCATCTCTATCACGCCATCTGCCGTCATAACGTGTAGTTTTACCATCTGCACGTTGTTTTTTACGCATTTCGTCCAGTTCTTCTTTAGAAGCATAGCAATAATATGCTTTGCCTTCATCAATCAGTTTTTTTGCCATTTGAGCATGACGTTCAGCATTTGAAAACTGGAATATCACATCATCGTCCCAATTAAGCCCAAGCCATTTCATTCCTTCAAAAATAGCTTCAATAGCTTCTTCCGTAGAGCGTTTACGGTCGGTGTCTTCAATTCTTAAAAGAAATTTTCCGCCGTTGTGCCTGGCAAAAAGCCAGTTGAAAAGAGCAGTCCTAGCTCCTCCAATATGAAGAAAACCAGTAGGAGAGGGGGCAAAACGTGTGATAACAGTCATTTTAATACCTTTTTTATTCGCAGTTCTCGCATTTTCTAGTTTTGTAGCATATTCTATAGCAAAACAATACGGATTTTTTTAATGCTTTACAGAATCACAACATATTTAATGGAAGAGTTTTCTGCTGAATATGAGCGGTGGTTTTTGTGGTTGCCTGTATTGCTTGGTTTTGGGATTGGCTGGTATTTTCTTTTATCTGAAGAACCTCCTTTATGGCCTGCTTTAATCGGATTATTTGTTTTTGCTCAGTTTGCGTATTTTTCCAAAGAACATATAGGACGTTTTATCTTTTTTACATCAATTGCCGTTGTTTTGTTGGGGTTTTCTGTTGCTCAACTGCGTTCTTTAAGTGTTTCTGCTCCTGTTCTTGAAAAGAAAGTTACGTCTTTTATTGCTGGTAGAGTCTTGGAAGTTCAAAACCTTTCCAGTGGAAAACAGCGGGTAATTTTAGATAATCTTGAGATTAAAAGACTCAAAAATCCTCCGCTAAAAGTCAGAATCAGCCTTACAAAATATTCTGAAAAAGTTTTTGCAGGTCAGACAATATCTTTGCGAGCGGTTTTAATGCCTCCGTCTTCGCCTTCTATGCCTGAGGCTTTTCAGTTTCAACGTATGGCATGGTTTCAGCAACTTGGAGCAGTCGGCTATGCAGTGTCGAGGTGGAAAGAGGTAAAAACAGCTC
>DAOWDM010000099.1 GCA_030639035.1 Alphaproteobacteria bacterium | reverse complement strand
TTCCGTTCGATTGTAGAAATGTATAGACAGCCAGATGTGCAAATAGGTTATTTGTGGGACGGTTTTACGATGGGTCAGCTTTTATGCGTCCCAATGGCTGTTTTTGGTTTGTTTTTAATGATATTTTCACGCCGTGGAGCGTTCAAAAGAACAGATGAAACTTTGTTGGAAATTAGCAATGTCAGGCATGGTTTTTTTACAAGAAAAGGTGGTGTTTCAAAGGGAGTTTATTCCTCTCTAAATTGTGGTTTAAGTTCTAAAGACGAACCTGAAAATGTAAAAGAAAACCTTAAAAGAGCATGTAAAGAGCTTAATTGTTCTGTTGAGAATCTTGTTCTTTTAAATCAATGTCATTCAAACAAAGTTGTAACTGTAAAAGAAGTTTGGGGCGTTGATAAAAGACCTGCAGCCGATGCTTTGGTTGCAAACCGTAAAGGTGTTGTGCTTGGAATTGTTACGGCGGACTGCTTTCCTGTGCTTTTAGTTGATGCTGAAAAAGGTGTTATAGGGGCTGCTCATGCGGGTTGGAAGGGGGCGTTAAATGGGATTTTAGAGAATACAATAAAGTCCATGTACAAACTTGGAGCAGAAAACATTGTTGCTGTTGTAGGTTCTGGAATTGCTAAAGAATCTTATGAAGTAGATGCAAGTTTTCCTGAAGCCTTTATTAAAAAAGACAAAACAAACAAACGGTTTTTTACTCCTAAAAATAATGAGCATTTTATGTTTGACTTGTCTGGTTTTGTGATTCATCGACTAGAAAAAGCTGGAATAGAGCAAATAACAGCTTCTTTACATGATACTTGTGCAGATGAAAAACAGTTTTTCAGCTATCGCAGAGCAACTTTAAACAAAGAAAAAGATTATGCTAGGCAACTTTCTGCCATATGTCTGGTTTAAAGGTTAAATAGAATCGCAAAAATACGTAGTATTTATATAAAAAATACATAAAATTTTATATAAATGCACTATAAATTTAGCTTTTTTGTAAAAAACAAGCTGATTTATGTTACAGTTATGTAAAACATTCAAACAATTTTATATAAATGCTTTCTTTATTTGAACAAGTTCTGCAAATTATGATTGTTTTTGCATAAGAATTCTTGTTATCTTCAAATATAGTTAAAATTTTATTGATAATTGAAACTAATTTGCGATATACTTAAAGGTATGTTAAAAAAGGTGTAATTAAAACTAATAAGTATGTTGATGTGCAGGTATAAGATTTCTTAGAATTTAGGAGAAAAAAATGTATTTCTGTAGGCTTGTCGTAGTTTTTGTGTTCGCAATTGTATTTGTGTTTACATTGAGTTTTAATTCTAATGTTGCATTTGCTGCCTTTGCAGTAACGGACTCTCCTGCTGTCTCAGCTATTTCTAAGCAAATAAGCAACCTTGGTGCGAAAACAAGGGATCATGAAATAAAAATGAAGCAGTATGATGCTGCAATAAAAGCTGTTGGAGAAGATAGTTTTACAGGGCTTTCCAAGGGTGTTGGAGGGCAGTTTAGCCTTAAAGGCGTAGTTCCTGAGCTTCCAGAAGGTCTTGGTAGCATAAAAAGTAGCATTGATAATCCCGAGGCAATAGAAAAAGCAGTAAAAGATGGAATGTATCTGGACTCTATTAAGGAAGAAAAAGAATTAGATGCTGAACAGCGTGATATTGCTGCTGATTTGCAGAAAACAGCACGCATATCGGCGGCTATTCATTCGTATATTCTAGCACAAAGAGTGCAGACAGAATCTGCAAAATTTGATGATAATGGCGGGCTTTACATTTCTCTTAAAGGTGCTGTTACAAGCTCAAGCGAAGGCGAAACCGTTAAAAACCATATAAAAGCAAATACTAATGCTATGATAGAATTTGTAAGAATGCTTGGAGTTACCAATATGTTAACGGCACAGTCTTTGACGTTGCAGTCAACAGAATATCTTGGTGAATAATATAGCTTTATTGGGAAGGAAAGAGGTTATGTTAAAACGTTATGTTGCAGTTTTTGTTGTAGCTTTGACATTGGTGGCTATGTGTGGCGTTCAGTCTGCAAAAGCTCTTTCATGTATTGATAGTCAGTGGACAGGCGATGTTTCAAACAAGCTTCAAAATGATAAAGAACAGCTTGATATTATGGGTCAGCAGTCAGAGCATATGCAGAAAACAATAGAAGCTATAGGTGAGGGTTCTTCAGGTTTTGCAAAAACATATCTTGAAAGCTTAGAGCTTCCAGTAGATTTATCAGTTTATACCCCTAACTATCCAGAAGCACTTGAAAAAATAGAATCAAAAATTGAAACCCCTATTGGTGTTCAAACCTTAATTATAGATGTTTTAGGTCTTGATGATGAAGATGCAGATAGAGATTTGCAGGTAGGCGAGATTAAAGGAATTCGGTCTGAAACCGCAATGCTTGCCGCTAAAGATGCTTATGCTGTTTCTGTTATGGTTCAAACAGAAATGGCTTCAATCGGAGATGTTGTAGATACCTTAGCCAATGAAAACGCTGATACAATCAAGGGTGATTTAGGTGTTAATACTGGCATGGTTATAGAAATGGTGCATCAGTTAAATACAGCAAATGTTTTGCTTTCTTCAGAGTTAGAACTTGAAGCTGCTATGGGGTTTATAGGTGCACCTATTCACTAAATATTTTATGCAGGGAAGGACATAGTCATGGGAACCAAACTTTTCTCATTAACAGCTGTTTTACTATTGGCGACATTGTTATTGCCATCGGAGGCTAGGGCGTACACCGTTCGTGATTCTTCACAATATTATGCTGGAGTTTCTGCTACTGCCGAGGAAAAAAAACAGACTATAGAAAAAGAAAAAGCCATGAAAAACATGGAATACAATTCTATAATGACAGGCATGAAAGGGCTTAACAGTGTAATTAACAAAGTTAACAGCAATATTTCCGAAGCTGCCAAACTAATTAATTCCGCAATGACTCCTGTAATCCCAGTGCAAATTCTTGAAAACACTGGTGAGTTAGAAAAAATGACCGATTTTGTAAGTGCAAGTGTTTCTAAAACGTTTGCAACTACAGAAGAGCGTAAAGAGCATGAAGATCTTCAAGATGCCATTAATCAGGTATCTGCTGTTACAACATACGGAAAAACTCTTGCCAGCAGAAAAATTGCGGAAGGTTTTGATAGCAAAATGGACGAGCTTTTTAAAAATGGGCAGAACATAGAAAATACTACCCGTGAATATATTGGGGAACTTTCGGTTCTTACTTCTCAGATGGTTGTTCAGTTGTCTCAAATAAATATGATGCACTCATTAATACTTGAGTTAAAATCAACAAGGATTGTTGCCAACTAGCAGGGCATAATGGAGAAAAAAAATGAATTTATATCGTTTTTCAGGTGTGTTTTTAATTGCTATGGTATCTGTGTTTCTTGTTTCTGGTGAAGCGAGTGCATGGTCAGTTAGAAATAGTTCAAAAGTATCAGGTCTTAAAACAAATCTTGCAGGCAAGGTAAAAAACATTAAGGAAATTGAGACTCGGATTGAAAAATTAAAAGTTCTAAAAGAACAAATTGGAACTTCTAGTGATGTAGAAAAAATGGTCAATACAGGAATAAGCTCAAGTGAAGGAGCGGCTAAAGATTTTCAGACTGTTGAACGTAAAACTTCTGCTGTTGAAGCTGGAGCTAATGGAATAGATTCTGGGCGACAGTATTTTGTAAATGAATTTTATGTTGATGAAAATAAGGCTTCTAATGCAGTAATTAGAAAAGAATACAAAGGAAAGCGTATTGCTTATTTTAATCAAGTAGTTAGAGATGCTTATGCGGCATCATTGTTTATGCAGGCTAAAATAGTCAGTGATGAATATTCTGGCGTTATAGATTCTTTGCAGAAAAAAGTAGCAGATGTGGATTCTACAATACTTCAGGATATTGCAGCAAATGCAATGGCAACAACGGCTGCTGCTTCTGCTTTGCTGCCATTGATAACGCTAGAACTGCAAAAACTTGAAATGGAAGTTGCATACGCAATAAAAGAAGATAGAGGATTTAGCAATTACCTTCTTAACGGCGGCGAAGATACTAAAGAGCTATTTAAAGGACTATAAACGTTTATTTAGTTGATATTATTAGGATTGAAAAGTGGAGAGCAAATGATGTTTAGAAAATTAGGAATTATGACGTTTCTTGTCTTTTCAATGACTTTCTTTCTGTCATTTCCTGCATTTGCGGAATGCGTAAAATGTTGCACTCCACTAGCAAAATTCAAATGTGCCTTGAAAAAGACTTCAAACTTGCCAGTTAAAGGGGCTCTTTCAAAGTCGGTTCTTTCTTCAACAATTCCGCAGGCAAGGCTACAAAAAGAGAAGGATAAGGAAAAGTCTCTGATAACAGGAGAGCTTGTAAAATTAAGAGTCGGCGGTACTTATGATGCAAAAGTTTCTGACTTTAATATTAGTAAAATTCCAGTACCTGTTATTGACATCTTTGAAACTAATATAAGTGTTGGCGGTGGTACAGATATTGAGCCGATAGAGGCCGCTGCTCAGATTGAAAACAAACTCCTTGTAACCAAGGACTGGACAAACAAAGCTCGTGCTAAACAGCGAGAAGCTATGAAAGTTTGGTTGCGTCAAAATATTGTTGAAGTTGCTGGTTATACAGCCACTATGCAGGCAAAAATAAAAGAACTGCCTTTGATTCTTGATGATATGAATAAACAGGCTAAGAGTATCGATAGTGAAAACAAAGGTTGGGCAGTTGCTAATTCTTCACGTCATACTTTAAGCAGAACTCTTTCTATTTATCATAAAATTGTGGCAATGCGTGCTCAGCTAAAAGCGGCACAGAAAATTTCTCTTTGTGAACCAAAAAACCAAAGCTTTGTTCCTACAGCTTTCATGTTGGAAGACAATAAAAGCGAACAGCCACAAGAATTTTCATTTATAGACTTTTTTATAAAGCCTGCCTTTGCTGCTGGAGGTAGTTCATTATTTGCTACTTCAAAACCTATGAAAGTGCCAGGAGCTGATGCTTCATTATCAATTTTTTCTGATATTTCTGATGTAAAAGATATTATTGATGAGGCTTTGAAAGCTCATAACATACTACACAGTATTGTTGATATAGAATCTATTATTGGGGAACGGCTGGTTGCTATAGAAGAGCATGAAAGAGTAAAATGGCTGTTACAGGCTAATAACGAATGTAACGTTAATTTGTTGAGTCCTTATTACAATGATGCGGAGCAGGTTTGGGAAGAGCTTGCTGCTTTAGCCGTAGAAACATCAACAGAAGCTCATAATGCAGCTGATGCTGAGCTATCCGATACTTTGTCAGAAGATGAATATGATGAGGCTATTGATAGGATTGATTGGGATGTTGGTAGAGCAGTTTTGCTTCAACTGTACGAGAATCAAGATGAAATGGGTGATAAAAAATCTCCATTCCCTTTGTGGATTGATCAGAAAGCTCAGTACGACAGAGTCCTTAGTGAACGTTATGACCCTATAGTTAAGCACTACAAAGCTTATCATGATAAAGATGTTCCAGCACTTCCAGCTATGGAAGAAGAAATTCGTAAATACTACAGGGATTATCGCAATGAGTTTGTTGCGGCACACAATGCACATATAAGTGCGTTGCCTTATAGTATAACGGCAGCACCTACATATCATTGTGATCCTCCTAATGGAAAGCCATGTTATGAAGAACCATCTGCTCCTGCAAGCATTGATGTTCCAGAACTTCCTCCTCTTCCGTTGCCTCCATGGAAAGAAATAGTTTATATGAAAGTTGCAGAAGACCCTGTCTATCCTGTAATTCCAGAACCATGGGCTGATGTTATGAATGCTCCAAGCATTACATCGTTTAACACGTATGGTGTTCTTGACAGCATGTATGGCAGTGACGCTGATTTTCTTATAAACAATAAAATCGATCAGGCTTCTTTGGGATTCGACCAAGAATTGGTTAAATCGGGAGGTGAGATTGATAGTACTATTGATTTTATAACTCTTGGCGGAACACCTTATTTCTATTTTGATTCAAAAGAAATGCCACGTATGATTAACCGTATTAGTTTTTATCTTGGACTCGTTAAGCAGGAAGAAGAATATCTCATTCTGCGTGATGAAGCCGAAGCTGCTCTTGAAGAAATTGAACAGCAGATGCGAGATTTACTTAAACCTGCGAACATAAATCTTGCAGATGATTTTGATCTTACAAAAGAAGAAAGTTACAATCTTGCTGTTAGTTTGATTAAAGGGGTAAAGGCAGAGAAATCAAAATTAGCAAAAGATGCCATCTCTGCTGTTGCTATTAAAGAAGATTCTCCTGCTAGTGCAAAAAACAGCGTTGATGAAATAAATATGATGATAAATGCTCTCAATCTTGATAATATTGGGTTGTTGCTGTTATCGTATCAAAATATAGTAAATGTAGAAAAAGACTTTATTGCTGCAAAAGTTGTTAGTGATGAGCTTAAAGCATATGATGAGCAGTCTGATAAAGACAGAGAAGAGCAAGAAGACGATATAGGTTGCCCTATTTATTAAAATTAAAACCAAATTAAAACCAGTCAGTGCATGTATGAGAAATATTGAGCAACATAAGGGAATCTTAAATTCCGTATTTAAAACTCATGTTGTTGAAACAAATGATATGCTTGGAACATATCCTGAAAAGGTTCATGTCCATGCTTTGCCAGAGCGTCGGTATTTGTGGGCAACTCGTACTCTTGGTATTGTTTCTATAGGCAGTCTTTGTTCTAATATTGTTTTAACTTTTGGATCAGAAACTATAGAATCAAACTTTGCTACTTATAAAATGTTTTATGCTACCAGCTCTTCCGTAGATGA
>DAOWDM010000196.1 GCA_030639035.1 Alphaproteobacteria bacterium | reverse complement strand
TTTAAGGTCATTAACTTTGCCTTTGCCAATAGCTATATTATAGGCTTTTTGGTTTATTGTTGAATTTTTGTAATCGTCAGGAAGCTGTTCCCACATTTCTTCTATATTTTTTGAAGAATCCTTAAACACAGGAGAGGCAAGAAGCTTGCCAAGAGGCGTGTAAAAAGCTTCTCCTCGCATAAAATCACTAAGAACATCATTTACACAAAGAGAAGTCCCTTCTTCTGTCAAGATCTGTTCTACAGCATCAAATGAATTGTTTCTTAAGGCAGAAAAAGCAATGCTTTCATTCGTTTTTGAATGAATACTTCCATATATTTCATCGTGTGATATTGAAAGCATTAAGTCTTTTTTACCAAGTTTTTCACCGTTCATTTCAACAATGGTTTTTACATTATCAAGATTTCCATTCATTGTAGCGATAGCAAGAACTCTACCTTTTAAGTCATGTTTCTTATCAATAGGAAAGCTAAATTTGTAGTATGATTTACGCTCCATTATATCATTTTTTGTGATAGGAGTTCCTGCATCACGCATAGCTTCTCCAAGCAATATGAGATGATTTCCATCTTTATTCTCAGTTGCTTTACATATAGCAGAATAGGCACTTTTAATGTGTCTATTATCAATGTCTTTTACTTTTAAAATATCTTTTTTTTCTATTTTTTTTCCTTGTAAAGCTAATACAAACTCAGCTTCTCTGACATAACCTTTATCACATGTTTTTGTCAAATTATATTTTATTTGACTTGGACTGAGATTTTCATGACCCTGACCATTTAGGAAATTCAGAAGATTTGTTGCATCTTTAGCTGTCAAATTTTCACGAGCATAACTTGCTATAGCTTCGCTAAGCTTTGTTGTGTCTTTTCTCTTAAAAAGTCCTCCTGTTTTTTTATACAATTCAGGAAACTTTTTCTTATCTGGTAATTCATATGCTTTTGATTCTGCCATTGTATTTGCTCCTTTAATTTTATATTACGAAATCACCCTCATCATCTTTTTCCCAGAAGATTGTTTTTTTCAAAGAGTTTCTTTCTACAATCTCGAATAGTTTTTCTTTTGTGATTGCAGCGTTTTCTGGGATAAAGATTGTTTCTGTCTTGGGGTCTTTAATACATTCTTCTAGTTGCATACAACTTTCTGCTTTTTTGATATTTTCATCTTCTTCAAAAACTTTGACTTCCCAGTTTTCAGTTACAAGATAAATATCCATGCCCACTGGTCTAGCTAAGGCTTTCTGCCTTGCTAGACGAGGAGTAAGCTCGTTTACCAACCTTTGAGGTGTTGTTGTTGTCATATCAAGATACCCCTATCTGTCCTGCAGTTTGTTTTTTAACAAATAAACTGGTGCTGTAGATGGCTGTTTAGTTGCCATTATTTTATCAACACTTGAATATTCATCTGATGAAGCATCGTCTAAAGGCTGATTTCTAAAGCCCATTGCATCTTTGACAGCATCAAGATGTTCTTGACTGCTGTTTGAGCCAACAATTTGAGTAACTGCCATATTAACTTTCTGCCAGCCTGAATCTTCATTGATGTTCACATAAGTTATTGAAACTTCATCAAGTTTTTCCTTAATTTCATCATCTATTGAGGTGTTTCCAGCTATCACTGTTTTAGAGCCTTCTTCAGAAGTCTTCGATAGTATCCGCATTGTAACTTGCTCTGATTTTTCCTCATTAGCACAAACAATAGTTGTAGCGGAAAGTCCAGACTTTGATTCTCCCTGAGCTATTGCAACACTTTCAAGAACACTAGAAGTCATATCAGGAATTGCATTTGTAATAGCCTGATTCATCATATATGAAAGATTGCGATCGCCTATTTCTGGTATAGATAATGCTTCAAGAAGATCATTATAGCCAAGCAATTCGCCGTTGTCTGGGTTTGCCCCTGATGTTCCTGAAGATAAATCTTCTGGAGTTTCGGGTAAAGCATCAGCTGTTGGAACAAGAACAAATGGTTTAGCCGCATCTGACGTATCGTCCATGAAATTTGGATTTGGAATAATGATAAACTTATCTCTTTTAGTTTCATTATCCTTTTTGTCTTCCATAAGAGAATCAAGACAGCCTTTTATTTCAGCAGATGTTACAATGTCATCATCGTTATCTGAAATTTCTGAATCAAGTTTCCTTATCTTATCGCAGACCATTTTTTGAATTATATCGACTTCTTTATTTGTGGTGTGTAATTCTTCTTTTTCTTTTCCGTAAATTTGTTCTTCAAGAGAAGCATCGTCTTTTTTGCCAAGAAGATCTGCTATAGTCATGTTTTCTTCACTGACAGAACCTTCTGAAAGGTTTGCTTCTGCTATGCCGTATTTAGCAGCAGTTTCCATCAAAGCTTTGAACAATTCAGGTTTGCCACGAAGAGTTGTTGTTTTTTCAATGTCATCAATAATAACCTGACAAAGGTTAGAGCCGAATGCTTCACCTGCAGATTGTTCTGAATGTGTAAAATCAGGAGCAGATTCCCAATCTGTTGACATTGAATATCCTTTTGATTCATCGATAGAAACTGTTTCAGGCATACTTCTTACGGCTTTGTTAATATGTTTCATCATAAGACGCATACCAACACCGACCTGAGCCTTATACTCTTCATCAACTTCCATAGTTAAATCAGCAGGAAGGTTTTCATTGTCAGGATCAACAAGTTTTGACCATTCCATGTAAAATTTAGACAGTTTTTCTGAAGCTTCCATAACGTCCTGCCAGTTATCAAGCATCTTTGTCTGCCATTCAGGAACGTTCATTTTCTTTTGTTCGCTCATTCCAAGCTTTTGGAATGTTTTTAGAGTTTTCGCGAAACCGCCAACGTCATTGCCCCACTGATTATCAGCAGAATCAAAAATTGTTGAGACAGGAACATTACAAATTGTCTGGCAAATACGATGCTGCCAGTCTTTTTCCGTTGGAACTGTAAGAAATTCAGGCTGAAGACGTGAATAAACAGATTCAGAAAGACCATGAGTCGAAGTTCCGTCATCTGATTCATTTCCTGTAACGGTTACAAAGAAACCTGCAGGCATATCTTTTTTCTTGAAAGTATATTCAAGACCTGCTCCACCAGTTACTTTATGTTCTTTTTCTTCACCAATAAACAGCTGCCAAAGTATCTGCATTTGTCCTTCAGTACCTTCTTTGGATTTATTGTATTCGTCCAAAATAAGCTCACGACCTTCTTCCCATGCTTTAATAATAGGACCATGCTGGGTTTTAAGAGAAACGCCACCTGAATCACTTGTATTAAGATTTTCAAGTTCAGCGACTTCTTTAATTGCAGCGACAGCTTTATCAAGGCTTTCATCTTTGTCGCCTTCTGCCTGTTCCTCAGCACTTTGTTTGCCTACAGAAGCCCAATCGATAGCTGCTTTTCCATCTTCATCTTCTGAATAAGCACTGCCTAAACCTTCTTTCAGGATTTTCATAGAAACATGTTGCAATTCTCCTTTTGCAATACGTTTATCTATTTTTTCATAAACGTCTTTGCTTCTATCCATATCAAGAACAGTTTCGAACAATAGCTCTTCTAAGTTCATACCACCACAGTCAACAACGATAGCTCCACGTTCATCACGCATTTTGGCGATTGTTTTAGGAAGGAAGGACTTACCAGTACCTGGAGGACCAAAAATCGCCTGAACTTTTCGGTCAGACTGCTCACTACGCAAATCAAGAGCATTATAGAATGTTCTCAACATACTAGGTGAAGGCATATCACGATAAGCAGGTCCTACAATTTCTGCATAAGGACGTTTAGATGTGAAAACTAAAGGTTTTTCAAGAACACCTAGTTCAGGCTCTAAAAATACATTATCATCTCCATCTTTTATAGAAGATGCAGACATCATCATTGGATAAGGTCTACCTGGAACACCTAATGCCACTGGATTATGTTTTTTGTTTTCTTCACTCATGTTCTTATTCCTTTCGTTAAAGTCGTTTAATTCTTTATTCAGAACGTCTTAACGTCCTTTTTTCATTTCATCTAAAGCTTTTTGCATTGCTTTCTGTTTAGATGACGCTGGTTTTGAAACCATACTTTTGTTTGCACGGATTCTTTTTAATAGTGAATCCATGAAACAGTTTAATAATTCATCTGGAGTGTTACCCTTGCTTACACCAACACTGCTACCTGGTATTTCTTTAGCCGTATCTTCTATTATTTGCTGCATTTCAGAACCATCTCCAGACCTATAACCATTGCTTGTTATTGCAACATCAAGAGTTATATCCTTTGTGTTTTTGAACAAGGTTTTAATCATTTCTTTAGTGTTGTCAGGATCATGAATATCACCATCTGAAATGAACAGCATATGAGTATTTCCTATTTGTTCATTCTGATTGATTTTTCTGCTCGCTATGATTTCGGCTGTTTTCTTTACAGCAGGAGCCATATAAGTTGCAGAACCAAGTCCATTCTGTGCACCTTGTATTTTTTCACCAATTTCTTTTGCAGTATCTCCAGGAGAAGCTAAAATTATAGGATCATCATGCCCCCAGATTCCTACATAAGTATTAACGTCTTTATCTTCTTTTGTGGCTTCTAAAAGAAGACAGCCAGCCTGAATCGCTCTTTTAAGAGGATCTCCGCTCATTGAACCAGAACCATCAATCCATACAACAAGATCAACCTTTGAAGTTTTAGTTTTCTCATTATCCTCTTTGAATAATCTGAAATCTTTTTCTTCAAGCTGTCTTCCTGTGGCTTTCTTTTTGTTAAGATCCATTTGTGCAGAACTTGAAAAACGTGAGAATTCCCCGTCTTCTGGAATGAGAGTTTTGTTTTTTGAAATAGACTTTACCGTTCTTAGCTGATGCTCTCTAACTTTATCAAAAATACGGGCAAGCCTATTTGAAGCAGGTTTGAACTGCTTTGCCATAGTCTGATAGTCGCTCCAGTCTCCTAATGGAAGATTTTTGATTCCTGAACTAGCACTGCCAGCTCCACCGCCGCCTTTGCCGTCACTGCTCTTTGCAGAATCAAGCCGTCTCTGCATTGTATTCTTTTTAGCATCTTCCGCATTTTTTTCGTTGTCTTCCTTGTCCTTATATTCCTCAACAAGATCTTTTATTGTTTTTTCTTCATCTTCTTTGTCGCCAGAATCTTTACCGTCTTCGGAATCGCTTTCTTCTCCACCTTTACCGTCTTTCTCATCTTCGGAATCGCTTCCTTCTCCACCGCCTCCGCTGGAATCATCGGAGTCTTTCTCATCTTCGGAATCACTTCCTTCTCCACCGCCTCCGCTGGAATCATCAGAGTCTTTCTCGTCTTCGGAATCACTTCCTTCTCCACCGCCTCCGCTGGAAT
>DAOWDM010000026.1 GCA_030639035.1 Alphaproteobacteria bacterium | reverse complement strand
GATAAGGAAGTTATTGATAAAGCATCAGAACTTTCAAAAGAGCATGGTCTTTCAAGGTCTGAAATGTCAGCGGTTCGCATTTCTATTGTACAAGACAAGCCAAACAAAACTCTTGATGAAATCGACAATAAAGCAAAAATAGCCCGCTACAACGTACCTTTGTCAAAAGAAGAAGTTGACATGGAATATAAAATGCAGGCTGATCAAGCAAACGCAATGCGTACAATGATGCTTAAAAAGCAACTTGGCGTTACGGAGGTTATGGGAACGCCTACACCGCAACAAATGCAGCAAATGGCAATGCAGCAAGCGGCTACTGGTTTTGCTATATCAAGTTTTGTTGACGGCGTTATTGATAAAATTTCTGAAAATGGCTGTGATAGCAAGGCTTTGCTTAAGGTTGTTGGTCAGGAAAAAGATGCCATTCGAAAAACTGCAACAAAAGACCCTCTTGGAGACATGAAGATACAGACTCTTAATGGAGCTTTTCTTATGGATCCAACGATGATGGTTCAAGTTGCAAAAGCAAGAAAATCAGTGAATGAAGCTATTAGTGCTGTCCCAGTAAATCTTCCTGAAATGACATCAACAAAAGCATTGGCAACGTTTATTGGCGGAGAAATGCAGCTTGCTAAAATGGTTTACGTCAATCTTGATCTTGCAGAAAAAAGAACTCCAGATATGCCCGTGCATGATCAAATGGCTTCTATGACAAAAGAGCATCAGATATATACTCAGACTCTAATGTTCGAGAGAGGAAGTCAGGAACTTGCAAAAACTATATGTAAAAATAAAAGCTTATTTGAACAAGTGAAGAAAGAAGTTCCTATGCTTGCTGATATGATAGAGAAAAAAGCCAACTTAAAACATAACGGCTTTGTAGATTCTAATCATATGCTTTTCAGTAACAATGATCAGAAAATGGTTAAATCTGTTAAAGGAATTGTTGGGCAGAAACTTCAAATGATGGCAGCTATGGTGCAGAACCAACCAATGGTTCAAGCTGTAATGTCGCAGAATAATCCTGCTGTTGCTAAAAGTCAAAATGTAGATATTGCAAAAGTTGCAACACCTTCTATGCCTATGCCGTCTTATTCTGAGTTTGTTCAAACAAAACAACCTAAGAATAATAAAATTCAACGTGCTTTTTTGAAAGACAAAAGACGCAGCAGATAATTTACTGCTTCTGCGTTTGAAACAGGGGCAATGTTTAGGATTTTAATCCAGCATTGCCCTTTTTTGTTTTTTATCCTATATTATACAGCAACTATAAAGGGATTAAGTAGTTCTTAGTTTGCACATTACTAATAATAACACAAGGTTTTGTCTAAAAAGACTTGCCTTCTAAAGCAATCTTTGGCAAAATATAATAAATCAATACAAAGGGGATAACATCTTGCAGATATCTTTAACAGCAGACATTCTTGAAAATGAATCAGGTGAATTGCTTCTTACTTTTCACACTCCTGATGGAGAACCTAAAGAACCGACATTAGACGTTCTCTCATCATCTGTCATTCTTCATCGCCATAAAGAACAGGACATAATCATTGAAAATGTTCATGTTGATGCTCGTGAAAAATTGGCAAAAGCAAAACAAATAATGATTTCAGAAGTAGATTCAGACGGCGTGAAAAACGCATATTATGTGCCAATAAATTCTAAAGTTGCATAAAAAAAGCTGAATTAATCAAAGGGGATAGTAATGACCAACAGAATCACATCAGAAGACGTTAAAAAGGCAATGGAAACTTTCTATAAAGGAAAGATTAACATATTTGAAGCTGGAGCAGAAGAACTTACTCCAAAACGCATTCAAGACAGACCTTTCTTTAAAACTGTGCCTGAAGGTCATTCTAGCTATCTACAAAAAGCAGCAAATGAACTGGCTGGAAACTATGAACTTACTGTTGATAAACCTGCAGAAGGCAGCAAAATAGAAACAGAAAGCAGCCAGTTTATTGAAGAAATGGAAACTCGTTTCCGTAATGTAAAATCTAATGCGACTCTTATCTTTATTGATCCTGACGTAATTCGCAACAGATATGCTATGGACGAATCCAAAAACAAAAGTTTAAGTGAAATTCTTGCTCATTATCTTCAAGAAAAGTTTGAAAAAAGCAAGAGTCGCTTTCCTTTAAGTCAAGGGGATTATGAATTACTTAAAAATGCCTCTGTTGATGGAAACAGCCCATTAAGTGTTTCACAGAATGCAGGGCTTCGTCAAATTTCTGTTGTTATCGGTTCTCAGCCTGATATGCCTATGCATGATATGTTCACAAGACCTTTCGGCACAACAGAGCGTATGGAGAAAGAGGGGCTTGACGGCGAGTCCGTTCGTAAAATGATTTTATACCATGAAATTGGACACGCTCTTGATTTGTCAAAAAGAGGCATTCCAGGAATAACTCCAAATGTAAACCTGACACATGAACGCTATCGTGCAGAATGTGTGGCTGATGCTCACGCTGTCCTACAGCTCGCAAGAGACGAAGGTCATACAAAAACAGGCGAACTTCTTGCTGATTTACGCATAGACACTGTTTTAAACGGTGTTTCGCAGTTTGGTTTGCGACCGCAACCTAAATTTCAAAAAAGAATGGGGCTAGCCAACTCTTTTATGATGCAGGAAGATCTAATTCAAGAAGATAGTCTTGTAGCTAGTCAAGCAAACAGTGACAGACCTTTATCACTACCTAATTCAAAACGTGGAAATGCTACCGACAATCAGCCAACACCAGGTAGTGCTCTTAAGGAAATTGAAAAAACGGCTGTTGAATATCAAAAAGTAAAAATAATAGGAGAGATTGCTTCTTATAACACTAGTGCCACTGTTGATGCCACTGTTGCTTTTGCTAAAAAAGGTTTGGCTGATGGTTCTTTGAAAAAAATGACCGATAAAGAAGTTCATGATATTGCTGATAAAATCGTATTAGAAACAAGCTGGTCTCAAGAACAGATAGATAATTTCTGTTACAGCGTTCTTACAAGACAAAAGAAAGAACTTGAACTGGAATCCGTATTCAAGCGAGCTGAAGAAGCTTTTGAACGTCAGCCAATGCTTAGAGCAAAAAATTCTGCATCCAAATCAGGCGATAGACTTTCTAATGAACAGACGGAAGTTGTTATCGAATGGCGTAATGAAGTTTATGAAAAAATTGAAAAAGAAGGTGGCAGCAGAGAAGATATATTAAAGGTTGCGTCTGTTGAAAAAAACAAGCTTCGCAAAGAATATGACAGCTTGAGAAAATCTGACCCTGTAATTGAACTTAAAATGGCTATAATCAATCAAGAATTTCTTGGAAATTCTGAACACACCTCAGAACTTGCTAAAGTCAGTGCAACTGTTAAATCTTCTCTTCAAAACATAGAGCCTTCTAAGTCCGATGCTACAGGTGAAAAACTTATTGTTGAATTCATTGGTCATGAAATGAAAATATTTGAAGCTGCGGCAAAAGGTCTAGACAAGGCAGCAAACCGCAACGGCACTGCATCAATGGAAGAAATAGAAAAATCAAGAAGTTTAGAACGCAGAGACTATAAGAACGTTTTTGTTGCTGAGCGTAATTCCGAAGTTATAGCTTTCAGAGTTCGCAAAGACCCTGAAGCTTGGAAACTTGCACAGAAATCGCCCGAGCTAGCAAAAAATATTGAAGAAAAAGCTAAACAGAAGCATCCGCAATGGATAGATGAATATCATTTGAATTTTTCAAACAATGACCGCTTCCGTGTAGAAAGGTTGCAAGAGATTGTAGAAGGCACAAAAATTGATCTTGCTCATGTTGCTAACAGAACAGAAGATATTCGTATCGCTGTTGAAAGGAATGATAGCAAACTAGCAACCAAGATTCGTAAGAATGCTCCTGCTCAAAAACAACAAAGACGCATTCCAGCTCCAAAAAAACAGGAAGAAATTCAAAAACCAGGGGATATTATTTGGAACAAATCTGTACGTAATATGAAAGCAAAAACCAGATAAGAACTATCTATTTACGTTAAAATAAAAAATCGGGAGGCAACTCAATTGCTTCCCGATTTTTTTATACTTTTTAGAGTAGGCTTAATCTAAACCGTTTTTATCAATGCGTGGCGTTTTTTGCCAGATGATAGCTTTATTGTTCCGTTATCTGTGATGTTTTCAAGCGTTACGCTGTAAGCTTCATCTTTTATTTGCTCGTCATTTAAGCGGATTCCGCCTTGTTTCATCATTCTTCTGGACTCGCCTTTGCTTTTACATAGTTTGGCTAGAATCAAAAGGTCGATAAGTGAAATTCCTGCTTCTAGCTTGTCTTTTTGAACATCAAAAGTAGGCAATGAACCGCCAGCCTTGCCTTCTTCAAAAGTCTTGCGAGCTGTTTCTCTAGCTTCAATAGCAGCAGATTCGCCGTGGCATAGTTTTGTTGCTTCATCGGCTAGGATTTTCTTTGCTTCGTTTATTTCTCTGTCTTTTAGTTTTTCTAAGCGTTCAATTTCACTTATTGGAAGTTCAGTAAACAATCGCAAGAACTTTCCTACATCAGCGTCTTCGGTGTTACGCCAGAATTGCCAGTAATCATAAGAAGAAAGCCTGTCTTTATTGAGCCATACAGCACCGTTTGCAGTCTTGCCCATTTTTGCTCCTGATGAGGTTGTCATCAAAGGCGATGTAAGCCCGAAAAGGAGTTTTCCATCAACACGACGGGCAAGGTCTGTGCCGTTTACGATATTGCCCCACTGGTCAGAACCGCCCATTTGCAATGTGCAGTTATGCCGTCTTGACAGCTCCATAAAGTCATAAGCCTGAAGAATCATGTAGTTGAACTCAAGGAAAGACAAAGTCTGCTCCCTGTCCAAACGCATTTTTACGGACTCAAAAGTCAGCATTCTGTTGATTGAAAAATGAGGACCTATATCCCTTAGAAATGAAATATAACCAAGGTTGCTAAGCCACTCGTCATTGTTCAGCATAATTGCATCTGTTGAACTTTCACCAAAGGCTAGATATTTATCGAATATTTTTTTTATGCCTTCCATGTTTTTTAAGATGTCTTCATCGGAAAGGATTTTTCTGGATTCGTCTTTGCCAGATGGGTCGCCTACTTTGGTAGTTCCTCCGCCCATTAGCACAATAGGTTTGTGTCCGCATTTTTGCAGCCATTTCAGCATCATTATAGGTAGCAAAGAACCAACGTGAAGACTGTCAGCAGTGCAGTCAAAGCCAATATAAGCTGTTACAGTTTCTGTCGCTAATTTCGTATCAAGTACATTGATATCAGTACACTGATGAACGAATCCACGCTCGACAAGAATTTTTAGAAAATCTGAACTATAGTTTGTCATTAGTTTGTTCTCTGCTTTAATATTATGTATAAGTGCTTTTATATGAAAAAAAGGCTGTTATGTACATGAATAAAATTCTTAAATCTTTGGGACTTATGAGTGGTACGTCAATGGACGGTGTAGACGCTGCTATAATTGATACTGATGGTGTAAATATTTTTGAAACAGGGGAAGCAATAACTATCCCATATGATGATTCATTAAAAGAACAACTGCGGTCTGTGCTTGGAGAAAAGGATTCTTCTCAATTAAAAGAAATCGAGAATGAAATGACTCTGTTTCATGCGGAAGTCGTTAAGAAATTGCTTAAAAAAGCTAAGCTTTCTTCAAAACAAATAGATGTTATCGGATTTCATGGTCATACAATTTCTCATAATCCAAAAGAAAAACATACCCTGCAAATTGGAGATGGACTCCTGCTTGCAAAAAAAACAGGTATTAAAGTTGTGAATAGATTTCGCAATGCAGATGTTGAAGCAGGAGGGCAGGGAGCTCCTTTAGTTCCAATATATCATGATGCCCTTTGCAAAGACTTTGAAAAGCCTGTAGCTGTGTTGAATTTGGGCGGTGTTGGGAATGTAACGTTTATTGGTTCTAAAGACGATTTGCTTGCTTTTGATACAGGCATGGGAAATGCACTGATTGATGACTTTATGCTGCAAAAGACTGGAAAAGCTATAGATATAGACGGCAAAACAGCTGCATCAGGCAAAACGGATATGAAAATTATATCAAAGCTTTTGTCTAATCCTTACTTTGATAAAAAACCTCCTAAATCTCTTGACCGTAATGATTTTGAGCAAGTCTTTGAATTTGTAAAAGACATGTCTATAGAAGACGGAGCGGCGACTTTAACAGCATTTACAACCCAATCTGTCATGTATGCTTTTGAAAAACATATCCCACAAAAACCTACAAAATGTATAGTTTGCGGGGGAGGAAGCAGAAATCAAGAAATCATGGCACAATTAAAAAAGATTCTTCCGTTTCCTGTTGAAACCACTGAAATTGTTGGTTGGAATAATGACGCTGTTGAGGCTCAGGCGTTTGCTTTTTTAGCTGTTAGAAGTTTGTATGATTTGCCTTTAACTTTCCCCAAAACTACAGGGGTTTCTATAGCTTTATGCGGTGGTGAAGTTTGCCTGTCTTAAAATATTAAAAAAACACAACTAAGAGTGTTGACAAAATAGCGTAACATTGATACAATTTTGTCCATGGCATAGGGAGTGAAAAAATGACTGACGAAGAGAAGTTCATATACATAACACAAAAAGCCGCTGCTTTTGTAAGAGACGGCGTTAACGTTTTTTCTTGCGGTGTAAAAACGGCTAAGGCAGATGCAAAAGAAGTTGCTGGCTTTCTCAAAGAAGATTTTATTGATGGAGTTAGATCTTTTCCTGCAGATGTTAAAGAAGTTGCGGGTTTTCTCAAAGAAGACATTGCCGATACTATCGGAACATTTCCTGATGATGTCAAAGAAGTTGCTGGCTTTCTCAAAGAAGATTCTATCGATGGCGTTAGAACATTTCCCGCAGATGTTAAAGAAATGGCTGGCTTTCTAAAAGAAGAATCTATCGATTGCGTTAGGGATGTCAAAGATGTGGCTAATACTATCAAAAATTCAAGATTTGCTACTTTTGTAAAAGACGGTGTTAAAACCTTTTCAAGTGGTAAAAAAGCTAAAGTAGATGCTGCAAAAATTTCAATGCTAAACAAATCTCATGGTCGTTAAAAAAACTATTTAACAGTCTATTTTAATAACATTTCAGCCCCTGAAACTCCGTGTTTTGGGGGCTGTTGTATTTGTGGAGAGTAAAACGAAAGCTTGAGAATAGGCAATAAAAAAGGCGGAAGAAAATCCTCCGCCTTTTTTTACAATATAGTTAGTTTTTAACCTTCCATACTGCGGTTTATTTCTTCGGTCATTTTCTTTGCACCACCAAAAAGCATCAGTGTTTTATCTGCATAGAACAAAGGATTATCAATACCTGCATAACCTGAAGCCAATGAACGTTTAATAAAAACAACTGTCTTTGCTTTGTCAACATCAAGAACAGGCATTCCATAAATAGCACAGCCCTCGTCAGTCTTTGCCTTAGGATTAACAACGTCATTTGCTCCAATGACGCACACAACGTCAGTTGAAGAAAATTCTGAATTGATGTCTTCAAGTTCAAACACTTCATCATAAGGAACATTAGCTTCAGCAAGAAGCACATTCATATGACCTGGCATACGTCCTGCAACTGGGTGAATAGCATATTTGACTTCAACGCCTTCTTTTTTCAGCAAGTCAGCCATTTCACGAACAGCATGTTGAGCTTGAGCAACAGCCATACCATAACCAGGGACAATAATAACCTTAGAACTGTTTTTCATAATGAAAGCAACATCTTCAGCACTTCCTGCTTTTGCTATTTTTTCATCACCATCATCATCATTAGCAGATTTAGCTTCAGCACCAAAACCACCAAGAATAACGCTAGTGAAAGAACGATTCATAGCTTTACACATAATATATGAAAGAATAGCTCCAGAAGCACCAACTAAAGCTCCTGTGATTATCAAAAGGCTATTATGCAATGTGAAACCAACACCTACAGCAGCAAAACCTGAGTAAGAATTAAGCATTGAGATAACAACAGGCATATCAGCCCCGCCGATTGGAATAATAATCAATATTCCGAAAATCAATGTAACTAGAGCAAGAATTGCAAAAACAAGACCTGACTGATTTCCAGCGAATAAAACAAGAAGTAATATTATTGTTATAGCAAAAATAAGATTCAAAAGTTGTTGTAATGGAAATATAATAGGATTTCCAGTAAGAAGACCTTGTAGTTTTGCAAAAGCAACAACAGAACCTGTGAAAGTAACAGCTCCTATTACCATGCCAAGAGACATTTCAACCAAACTGCCAACGCTTATATTTCCAGATTCTCCGATTCCGTATGCTTCTGGCAATAAGAAAGCAGAGAAAGCAATGAAAACAGCAGCAAGACCAACAAGGCTGTTAAAGATAGCTACTAATTGAGGAAGAGACGTCATTTTCACTTTTTTGGCAATAACAGTTCCTATTATTCCACCAATTGCTATACCGTAAATTATCCATGAATAATCTTTTATTACTGGTTCTGTTAATGTTGTTACACCAGCAATCAACATACCAAGAACACCAAGAAAGTTCCCTTTTCTAGCTGTTTCAGGAGAAGACAACCCTCTTAAAGCCATAATGAAGAATATGCCTGCGACAAGATAGGCAAATAAAGAAATACCAATCATTTTAAATTACCTCACCTTCTTTTTTTTGAACATAGACAACATACGGTGAGAAACAACAAATCCTCCGAATATCGCTATAGAAGAAAGAATTACAGCAATAAACCCGAATATCTTTGATGTAGTAACAAGAATAGGTCCTGTTGCTATCAAAGCACCAACAATAATCACAGAAGATATAGCGTTAGTAACAGCCATCAAAGGTGAATGAAGTGCAGGAGTAACTTTCCACACAACGTAATATCCAACGAAACATGCCAGCACAAAAATAGTCATTAAAAGCCAGAACTCGCTTCCGCTGCTAACTACCTCTTGAGTTTGAGAAGAAAGCATAGATACATCATTAGCCAGCACCTTTGTATTAACGGCTAAAGTTTCAGCCATGTCAGCTACACCGTGAGCGTTTCCGACAACATCGTGTCCTTTCATTATTTTTCTCCTTTATCAGTTTTTTTAGCTTTTTTAGCTTTTTTAGCCTTTTTGGCTTTGCTGGCTTTTTTAGCCTGTTTTTTTGGTTTATCTTCTTTTAAATCAGCAAAAGCAGAATGAACTATTTTTCCATCACGAGTAACACATGTTCCTTTTACGGTTTCATCGTCAAAATCAAATTTGATGGTTTTTTCTTCTTTATCAACCATTGGAACTAAGAAGTTCAAAATGTTTTTAGCAAACAAAGCACTTGCATTTGCAGGAATACGCCCTGGAACATTTGCATGCCCCATGATTGTAACGTCATGTTTTTTAACGACTTTATCATATTCTGCTAAAGGACAGTTTCCGCCAGCTTCAACTGCTAAATCAACAATTACAGAACCCTGTTTCATGCTTTTGACCATTTCTTCTGTTATAAGAACAGGAGCAGGCTTTCCAGGAATAAGAGCTGTACAGATTGCAATATCTGTTTTTTTGAGCTGTTCAGCTATAGCTTCTGCTTGTTTTTTCTTATAGTCATCACTCATTTCTTTGGCGTATCCGCCTGATGTTTCAGCGTCTTTAGTCGCTTCTTCATCAACAACAACGAATCTACCGCCCAAAGATTCTACCTGTTCTTTAACAGCAGGACGAACATCGAAACAATAAACAATAGCACCAAGACGTTTAGCTGTAGCTATGGCCTGCAAGCCTGCAACACCCCCGCCAAAAACTAGTACTTTTGCAGGAGGAACTGTACCAGCAGCCGTCATCATCATAGGCATTGCCTGCCCAAATTCAGCCGCTCCGTCAATAACAGCTTTATAGCCAGCCAGATTGCTTTGTGAGGATAGAACGTCCATGCTTTGAGCTCGTGAAATACGAGGCATAAGTTCCATTGCAAATGTTGTAATACCTGCTTTTGCAAAAGCTTCCATTCTGTCACGGCTTACAAGTGCCTGCATAAGTGAAATTACAGTCGTTCCTGATTTCAACAAAGAAAGCTCGTCTTCGCCTTCGTCTTTCATCATAGGACGCTGAATTTTAAGCACTATGTCTGCATTTTCCAGAGTTGCTTTTTCAGTTTTTGAAATGCTAGCTCCAGCTTTTTTATACATATCATCAGTGATGTTGGAAGCAAGTCCTGCTCCTTTCTCAACTGTAACATCAAACCCGAAACCAACCAGTTTTTTCACCGTATCAGGCGATGCAGCAACACGAGTCTCATGCTCCCGCCGCTCCTTAGGTATGGATATTTTCATTTTGTTAAACCCTTATTACATATTATTTGTGATTTTTTTTGATTTAATCTCTACAACTTTATCTTCATTGTCATATTGAATAGTTTCAGTATATTTTTCACCTTGAAAACCTTCAACAGGAGTTCCTATAATTTCCCATAATCCACAAGTAAAAACATCAAGTGCCGCATGTCCTATAGCTCTTCCAGCACTAGATTCATTGCCAATTTCATATTCATAAATATCAAATCTTGTGCCGTCTTCAAGCGTAGTTGTTTTAATTGGCGTTCCAAGATGCAACTGAACTTCTCCTC
>DAOWDM010000215.1 GCA_030639035.1 Alphaproteobacteria bacterium | reverse complement strand
TGGAGAAAGTATTGCTCAGATTATGAGAAATCTTGATGATAAAGGGATTCCTGTTTAAATGGTCGCCCTGCTAATGAAAAACAGATTGAAAGTCGTCTTGATAAATTAACAGAAGGCATTGAATATGGTATCAATGGCTGCTTGCAACGTGCGATTGAACTTAAAAAAGAGCAAGACAAGAAAACAGGCGAAAATAGAGAGATTTTCTTAAATCATGATTGCTGGGCGAGATTCTGGCTGCTTATTACAAAGAAGACAATCTGGCTCGTGTAGCTTCTGCAATAAAAGCAGAACGGTTTGAAGCAACAGCATCAATCTGCTCAATCAGATTTTCATCAAGAGTGATATTAATACGTTTTGCTTTGCTGGGAAGATAAACAGGAATTAAAGTTATACAAACAACATTAATATCATCATCAATTTCAATATCTGTAACTGGAGTTGGTTCAGGCAACAAATCCTCGTCATCTATCATACATTGTGTATGACCTTTTAGAGCTTTTCTCGCATTTTCAACTGCTTTTTCAACTGTATCTCCTGCACTTACACAGCCAAGAAAGTCAGGGAAAAACACACCAAAACAACTGCCCTCATCTTGTTCAATAACTGCTGGAAAATATGTTTTCATTTCCTTTTTCCTTTTATATGGTTTCTTCTTTATCTAATAGAAACACCTGATTGCCGTTCGATGCTTTTAACTGTACCTTTTGGTATATTGTTTACTGGATGTGGTACAGTAACTTTTCTTGATTTGTTCAAATGCTTAAAATGATGATGGTCTCCAGTTTGACCGATTTTATACTAACCATCTTTTTTAAGAATTTTGATAATTTTACGACTATTTGTAATCATTTCTTATCTTTCATTGCATACCCATAGAATACACACTAAATTAAACTATGTCAATAAAAATAAGTATATAATACACACAATAGTTTTTTGTATTCAAAAAAACTACTTCTATAATTCTTTCAACACGTTTTTTGTGTGAAGCAAAAGACAGTTTTTCTTTTACGGCTTTTGAAAAAAGCCATATTAACAAATTCACAGTAAAAATCAGTCCTAATTTATCAGGTTTTTAATGGAAAATTTAAATCAGGCATTAAATCTGCTAACGATTTTTGTTCTTTTTTCCTTTTATATGTATTTACTTCTTTAAAAGGGGACACTCCTGTCTCGTTTTCAGTAATTTTTTTGCCATAGTACCTTTGGTGTCGTGTCTGGTTTTCTGCCCTTTTTGAGCCTTTTCATCGTTAAAAAAGTATGGTCTAACCTTTTTTCTAAGAACAACAAACAAACCGCAGTACATGCCTGTAGGGAAGCTTGAGCGTAAGCGAAAGACTCTAACCAAAGGTTCGGGTATCCAGTGCTTTCTTTTCTGTTTTTTCTGGATTCCCAGTCCTAAAGGGCTGACAATTGTTGTGATTTTTTGAGTGTGACTAAGTCAAAAAGATTCTAGCAATACTATTATGGAACATAGCCTTACATTGTTATATACAGCATTGCAGATGTTAATTTTTTTGTTAAAAGCGGGGTGTTAAAACCTAATTGCACTTATGATGTTTGAGAAAACATCGTCTATAAGTTGGGTTTATTCATCGCCTTCTTCTTCACGTCTTCTAGCTTCTTCTTCTTTCTCGTGTTTAAGTTTTTCTTCGCGATCAAGAACTTCTTTTTTATGCTCACGTTTTTCTCTGATTCTTTCTTGTTTTTGTTCCTGCTCCTGCTCTATTCTTTCTAGTTCACGTACTCTTTGGCGTTCGATTCTTTCACGTCGAGCAAATTTTTCGCTACTGTTAAAGCCTCCAGCTCCTGAATCGTTTTCTTCTAGCAACTGGTCGAATCTTTCATTTATTTCACCTTTTATATCAGAGAAGAAACTGTCAGCTTCTGATTCAGAATGGTCATCATTTTGTGAGTCATAGTTGTAGTTTTCAGCATCTTGAGACAGAGCTTCTCCTTGAGCGTCCCATTCTTGGTCAAGAACAAGTTTTTCATTCTCGAATTGTTCAAAATGCATCAAAGCCCCATTTTCACCAAAGCTTGCACGAGAAGAAAGGGCTCCTTGTCCATCGTAAACGGCTTGTTCAATATTATTTCCGTTTATGTCAAAAGAGTTAGAAGTCATTCTGCCGTCTTCATTTATATCAGTTGACAGAGACACTCCTCCGCCATTTTCATGGTATTCTCTAACGTTGAAAACATGTTTTTGGGAATCAACAAAGGTTTCTTTTATTTTGTTTCCGTTTGCATCTACGTCAACACGTCCATTAAGGAAACCATCTTGATCTTCTAATATCCAG
>DAOWDM010000132.1 GCA_030639035.1 Alphaproteobacteria bacterium | reverse complement strand
TTTGAACCTCCGCCTATAATAGTTATAGGTACATTTTTTGGTTTTTTAAGAATAAAATCTGCCAAATCTTTAGCATCTGCTGGGATAAAAAGAACTTCTGCCGTTCCTCCTGCTTTAAAAGTAGTAAGATTTTTTAAAGGAGCATTCTCTGTATATTTTCCACGCACTTCAGGAAGAAGACGTATTAGTCTGTTTCTTTTGAATACTGAAAACATTTTTTACGATTCCTGTAATGCAGTTAACTGTTCTGGTAAAGCGTAAGCCATGTTTGTTATGTTGCCTGCTCCAAGGCATATTACAACATCTTCAGATTTTGCTTCTGCATTGATAATTTGTGCAAGTAATTGCGGGTTTTCAAGAGATATGACGTTTCTATGTCCATAAGACTTCAAGCCTTTTACAACAGCATCACGGTCGATATTAGGTATAGGCGTTTCATTTGCAGCATATACGTCTGTAACTATGACACAATCTGCATCATTAAAGCAGGTGCAGAAATCATCGAAAAGACTTTCAAGCCTGCTATAACGGTGAGGCTGAAAAACAGCAATTACATTGCCATCACACATATGTCTTGCTGCTTTTAAGGCAGAGTTTATTTCAACAGGGTGATGACCATAATCATCAATAACTGTTATTCCTCCTGCTTCTCCAACGTTTGTAAAACGACGCTTTACTCCAGAAAAATTCTTCAAACCGCTTCGGATTGTTTCATCATCAAACTTCAACTCAACACCAAAAGCAACTGCTGCAAGAGCATTCTGTACATTATGCTCACCGTACATTGGGAAAAAAACGTTTTCAATTTTCCTTGTACTGCTGTCGTTTCTATCAGTAACAATAACATCAAAATGAGAACCGCTAGAATCAAACTTTATATCCACCGCTCGTATATCAGCTTGAGAACTTAATCCATAAGTTATTATTTTTCGCTCTGAAAGTTTTGGGATAAGGGCTTGAACTTCTTGATTATCAATACATAAACAAGCAAAGCCATAAAACGGAATATTCTCTACAAAAGTTTGAAAAGCTTCTTTTAACTTGTCAAATGAACCATAAAAATCTAGATGTTCAGGGTCTATGTTTGTTACAACTGCAAAAGTTGCAGGTAGCTTTGTAAAACTCCCATCTGACTCATCTGCTTCTGCAACCAGCCATTCGCTTTCCCCAAGCCTCGCATTGGTGTCATAAGCATTAATTATACCGCCATTTACAACAGTTGGATCATAATCAGCAGCTTCAAGCATCGAGGCAATTATAGACGTTGTAGTTGTTTTTCCATGAGTGCCGCCAACCGCTATAGCCCATTTTAACCGCATCAGTTCTGCCAGCATTTCAGCACGCCTTACAACTGGGATAAGCCTTGAACGAGCAGCAACAATTTCAGGATTGTTTTGTTTGACTGCCGAAGAAACAACAACAGCTCCAACTTCTCCAATATTGTCTTCAGAGTGTCCTATTGAAACTTTTATTCCGAATTTACGCAGTCTTTTTACGTTTGCATTTTCAGCAATATCAGAGCCTTGTACAGCATAGCCAAGATTATGCAGAATCTCTGCAATTCCGCTCATACCTATACCGCCTATACCGACAAAGTGAATTGTCCCAATATCAAGAGGCATACATTTTACTGAATGTCGTTTCATTTAATTTCCTGTTGTTTCTATTAGTTTTATTACTTCATCTGCTAGACGTTCCGCTGCATGTGGTTCGCCTGAATTTAGAGAATAGTCAGCTGCTTTTGAAAGCTCATCTGGCGATGTTAGCAGTTCTGTAAGCTTTTTACTTAAATTTTCAGGAGTAAAATCTTTTTGCTCTATAAGCCAGCCTCCGCCTGCCTCATCTAAAGACACCGCATTTGCTTTTTGATGGTCATCAACAGAACTAGGCAAAGGAACAAGAATTGCTGGACGACCTGACGTTGATATTTCTGCTACAGATGATGCTCCAGAGCGTGAAATAACCAAATGTGCATTTTTAAGTCTATCAGGAATATCACTAAAAAATGAGCTTAAATCAGTTTTGATATAAGTATCTATATATAAGTTTTCTACCTTATTAATATCTTCCAAACGGCATTGTTGGCTGATAGAAATTCGTTTTTGCAAATCTTCATCAAGAAGGCTCATTGCTTTTGGTATTACTTCACTAAAAATCCTAGCTCCTTGGCTTCCTCCAAGAACAAGTATGTTTGTTTTGTTGTCAAAAGACGGATACGGTAACGTACTTAAGTCAGCAATAGCAGTGCGGACAGGCATTCCTGTGTATATTGCTTTGCAGTTTGGAGGTATGAACTTCACTTTATTAAAAGAAGTGAAAATAAGCTTTGCATGATAAGCAAAAAGCCTGTTTGCCCGTCCTAGCACTGCATTTTGTTCATGAACGGCAGTGAGTATTTTAGAAGATGTAGCCGCCATCATAGTTGGGACTGATGCATATCCTCCAAAGCCTATTACAAGGGCTGGCTTAAGTTTTCTCAATAACCACCATGCTTGAAAAGCTCCAAAGCCTAGTTTTATTAGGTTGCAAATCAGCCTAAAAACACTGCGTCCTGCAATTCCTCCAGCACTTACGGTATAAATATCGGTAAAGCTGCTTTTGACGTTTTTACCTCGGCTGTCTGTAATAAAGGCTACTCTATATCCACGTTTTAATAAAACGCCTGCAAGAGCTTCTGCTGGAAATATATGACCTCCAGTTCCTCCTGTTGTTAGCACGATAAGTGGCTTTTCTTTGTTCATTCAAAATCTCCTGTACCTGCTCGGCGTTTTGTTAAAGCTAAAACCATTCCTATTCCAATAGCGGTGGAAAGATAAGAAGAGCCTCCATAAGATACAAAAGGCAAAGTCATTCCCTTTGTAGGCATAAGATGCAGAGTTGAAGCCATATTAATTATTGCCTGCAATCCAAACTGCGACAATATTCCTGCAACTGCCAGCATTATGAACAGGTTTGTTTCTCTAAATACAATTGAAAAACCTCTTATCAGAATAAAAGCAAATAATGCAACAAGAATAAGGCAAAGAATAATACCAAATTCCTCTCCTGCTACAGCAAGAATAAAATCAGTGTGAGCATCTGGTAGAACTTCTTTTACGCTTCCTTCTCCAGGTCCTCGTCCAAATAGTCCTCCGTTATTGAAAGCCTGAAGAGCTTTCTGCACCTGATAATTAGCTCCTGTTTCAGAATCAAGAAAACGGTCAACTCGGCTTTCTACATGAGGAAAAATAAAATATGCACCGACTATACTGCTTAAACCTCCAACAATCAGCAAAACAACCATAGCCATAGGCAATCCTGCAAGAAAAAACTGTATTCCCCAGACAGCCGAAACTACAAGAGTCATTCCTACATCAGGCTGAATCAGTAAAAGCCCTGCAACAAGTGCATACAAAATACTTGAAATCCATATGCTTGGGAAATTTTCACTAGTACAGCCTGTTGCAAATATTTGTGCAGCTATGACAGCAAAAGTTGGCTTTATAAATTCAGACGGCTGCAATGAAAAACCAGCAATATTTATCCATCTTGCAGCACCGTTCAGCTCAGTTCCTATGATTGGAATTGCAAACATAAGAGCTATAGATGCAAGAAAAACCAATGCAGCAACTCGTCTTATATGTTTTGGATTTAACAAAGAAATAAAAAACATAACAAAAAGAGAAGCTGCAAGAAAAACTATCTGCCTTTTGACAAAGTAATATGTGCCAATGCCGATACGCTCCGAGATAGCTGGACTTGCCGAAAAGGTAAGAAAAATCCCGATAATTATCAACATGCCAACAGCCGCCAACAGCCAGCGGTCAACAGTCCACCACCAATGCCCAAGGGTACTGGTATCTGTTCTTGCAAACAAAAAACCTTTGTTTGTTTTCTTTATGCTAGCGGTAGAACCTATAGTCATTTTTCTGCCTGATGCTCTTTAATTGTCTTTACAATATCACGAAAAGCATCGCCTCTATTCTCGAAACTTGAAAACTGGTCAAAAGATGCACATGCTGGGGATAAAAGAACAACTGCTCCTGAAATATCGTCTTTTTCTGCCATAGCCTTTGCCTGCTTAACGGCTGTAGATAAAGTTTCTGATATTGTATATTGAACTGTGTCTTTTAGCGTTTCTGCAAAATCTTCTGTAGCTTCTCCTATAAGAAAAGCATGGCGAATACGGTTGAAATACTTGGATAAATCTGATATTCCGCCTTCTTTGGCTTTTCCTCCTGCAATCCAATAAATATTTTCATAGCATGAAAGAGCATTTTCAGCAGCAACAGCATTTGTAGCTTTGCTGTCATTTATATAATCAATTCCATTTATTGTGGCTATATGTTCTTGACGGTGAGCTAGTCCTTTGAAAGTCATAATAGAATCTACTATATTTTCAGGTTCTATTCCATTAATTCTAGCAATAGCATATGCAGAGGTTACATTTTGCCAGTTAAAACAACCCTGTAAAGACTTGGCTTGTCTTAAATCCATAATTTCAGCACGTTTCCTGTCCATATCATCTATAAGAATGCTGCCTTTTACATAAACTCCATTTGGAGCAATCTCATTTATTGATGTTGGGATTGTTTTTATTCCTGAAACAGTCTGCATTTCAGCATGTATATGTCGTACGTTTTCATCATCAATATTTATTATTGCTGTTTGATTCTGTTTTTGATTCAGGAAAAGCCTTTTTTTAGCCGAAATATATCCTTCCATATCACCATGTCGGTCAATATGGTCAGGAGTTATATTTAGCAGAACTGAA
>DAOWDM010000199.1 GCA_030639035.1 Alphaproteobacteria bacterium | reverse complement strand
CTTGAACGAAAAGAATGAAATTCCAGAACTTGTTGTAAAACATGAAAAATCACCGCTTTATCGTGAGATTGTTCCAAATGGTTTTTTAGCAACACAAGTTAGTGATGCTAACGGTTATTATATCAAAGTGCTTGTCCTTAAAAACGATGTTGAAGTAGTTTCTGAAAGAATGAAAGGCGACTGGGACGGCGAGAAGCTGGTTCAATTTGATGAAGAAGTAATAATTGATCAAAGACCGATTCGAATTCAGGAAACGTCATTGCAGCTTACTCCTAAAATGGCCGTTAATCTGCATGCTGCTTTATCTCGAGAGCTTGACTCTCTTCCCGATGAAATAGCAGAGCGATATGGCATTAAAAAAGAGGAGTCGTAATGAAAACTCGCCTCTTTAAATTGCCATTTAAAAAAAGACAAAAAAAAGCAAAGGTCTCTTTTTTTGAAAGAAAGGCTGTTGTTACAAAGGAATATCGCTATACGCTTGTAAATGAAAAAAAACAAGATAACTGGAGCAGTTTACGTATATCTAAACCTTCTCGTATTTTAACTTTAAAAGAAATCGGAATAATCGGCGTTTTTCAGATATTTGCAGCCATATTTATAACATGTTTATGTATGTATTTTGTATCATTTGAACTAGCTGTCAATATAGGTGTAGTTTGTTTCTTGTGTGGCTTAATAGCACTTCCTTTGCTGTGCTTTTATCTTAAGAAAAAAACACAAAAAAACACTTGTTACAGCTGGCATAAATCAAAAACATTTTTTCAAAACATTTTCATGAAAAAAGAAAAGTTTTCTTCCCCGCCTGTACAGTATAGCAATAAAAATTTTATTATTGATGATGAACACGAAAGCCAAAAATTGAAAACAGAAAACAGCAAAGATAAGACATTAAAAAACTTATCAAAAATTGCATCTAGCGACTGCTAGGAGGGCTTTTAAAGAATTAGGCTGTGTTCCATTAAAGTGTTGTTATTTTTTGAGTGCGACTGATTCTAGCAATACTATTATGGAACATAGCCAAGAATCATTTTGTTTTGCAGCCAATTACCCATATATCATATACAGGGTGCTCCATAGCTGACAAAGCAGGACTTGAAGAAAACATCCAGCCACGGAAAATATTTTCTGTTTGTGTTGTGTCTTTTATCTCAGAAACATCAAGAAAAGCAGAATCTTCGGGAGTTTCTTCAGGTGGGCGAGAAAAACATGCCTGTGCAACAATTGATAACGTTCCAAACTGAACTGCATCTCCAATAGGGGCTAATATAGTTTTTACACGCCCAGTCATCTTGTCAAGACAGCGTAAAACAGCATGTTCTGCAAAGATGCGTTCTGATTGAGAATCCTCTTGAATTTTCAGAGGAATACTCTCTTGAACAGCCTCTTTCACAATCATTATTTCTGCATGCAATGGAAGCCATAAGCTTGGCATTATCAAAAGCAGAACAGTTAGTATTGTTATTTTAACCCTCAATTTTCCCCCTGTGTTGCAAGAAAGATTAATTCTCCAACCATATCTTCAAGAGATTTGTAGTCTTTTGTTTTTTTAATTTCTCCGTTTGATTCTATTTTTTCTTTTGAAACTCCAGGCTCTAGTTTTATATATTTTCCGCCAAGCAGTCCTTCACTACTTATTGTAGCAACAGTATCGGTTGGAAGTTTTATTTCTGGTTTTATACTCATGTGAATGACAGCTGAAAAATCTTCTAAATCAAGTTCCTGTTTGACAATAGAACCAACCTTAATGCCTCCGATTCTAATATCGTTTCCTATTTCAAGCCCGCCTGATTTGAAAAATTTTGCCTTTACTATATAGCCTTCAACAGTTTTAATATTTGCTGATGAATAAGCAAATGATAGGAAATATCCTGCAACCGCAAGAACAACAGCTCCCATAATAGTTTCAACTACATTTTTACCCATTACAAATTCCCTTTTTTAGGTTTTTGTTGTTTTTTACTTTTACCGATAGCAATTATTTTCTCCAAAAGCTCTTCTACAATCATAGAATCCTGAGTATAAGAAATGATTCCCCCATGTGGAATTGTTTCTTCCATTCCTCCTGGTTCAAGTTCGATATACTTTGAGCCAAACAATCCATCAGTATGAATTACGGCTGCCGTATCATCAGGAAGTTTTATTCTGTTTTCAATCTGAAGAGTAACCGTTGTTTTGTAATTTTCATCAAGTTCCTGTAGAAGCACTGTCCCAACAGGAATTCCAGCAAGACGAACATTGCTCCCTGTAACAATTCCGTCAGTACGGTTAAAACGTGCTGTTACTGTGTACATTTTTTCTGCGTTTTTTTTGATATCCGTGTTTGAAATAAAAACGAACATAACAATGCCAACAAAAAGCACCAAAGTACCAATAAATATTTCAGACATCTCATTTTTCATAAGAGATTTCTCCTGAAGAATTACTATTTAGAACGTAATATCATGTTCTATCATTTTATACCATAATTAAACATTGAAATATTTTGCTTGTGGGTGATGAGCGATAAAGGCTGAGGTTGATTGCTCTGGTTCTAGCATGTCGTTTTCAAGAATTTTTATTCCTATGCGGTCAGCCCTTAGAAGTCCTAACAGCAAACGCTGATCGCTTATATTTGGACATGCTGGATAGCCGAAAGAATACCTACAGCCTTGATATCCTTGCTTAATCATCTTTTTTATATCGTCTGCATCTTTGTTTGCAAAACCTAGGTCGGAGCGTATGCGTTTGTGGACGTATTCTGCCATAGCTTCTGCAAGCTCTACGGCAAGACCATGCAGAAATAAATAATCCTGATATTGGTCATTTTCCATGAGCTGTTTTTCTACTTCAGAAGCTCTTGAACCAACAGTAACAACTTGAAGACCTACAACGTCTCGCTCGTTTGAAGCAACATCATGGAAAAAATCAGCAATACAGAGTCCATCGTCTTTTTGTTGTCTTGGAAAACTAAATCTACCTACTTCTATTTTGCCTCTCTCATCAAAAAGCACAACGGAATCGCCTTCAGAAGCACATTTCCAGAATCCGTAAACAGCCTTTGGAGTAATTATTTTCTGCTCCTCACACATTTTTATCATGCGGTTGTATGTCGGGCGGATATTTTCTTTTATCCAAGCTTTTTTTTCTTCTGTACTTACTCCAACTTTTTTAAATCCCCAATGAAGCTGAAACAGCATATTTTCATTTAAATATGGAAGAAGAGCCTTTATCGACACTCCTTCAATTGTTTTTGAACCGAAAAACGGAGCTTTTGGAATCTCAAAAGGCTTTACAAGTTCAGAAGATTTCATCATTATTTTCTCAAAATTATTTGTTAAACACTATAATTCTATTTGTTTTTACTTACCTTGCTAACCGAGACTGTATATTTTCCAGCGGGGATATTTCTAAAAATATAATAACCATTAAAATTTGTTTTAACTGTTTTGATAATTTCATTGTTTTGATTGTAAAGATATACCGTAGCTTCTTTCGCAGGAGTTTTACTGCCATGTTTTCTTTTGCTGATATAGCCATCTATGAGCCATGTTACGTTATTATTATGAACAGTTTCGTCTTTGTGATGAGGAGTTGAAATATTATGTTTTGCATGTGTGTTTTCAAGAACAACAAGACTCGTTTTTATTAAAACTTCTCTTTCATTTATTTTATTATAACCCATTTTTTCTAAAGCAGAATTATCAAAATCTAAACTATATTTACCAAAAGGTATGTCATCAAAAATATAAGACCCGTCTTTGGTTGTTGTAAAAGTATAGCTTTTATTACTGTTTTCTGCTTTAAGATATGTTTCTATATTAGGTATAGGTACTTCTTTATTTAATAATAAAATTCCAGCAACATCACCGAAAGTTATAGGCTTTTTATCAGACAATAAAATATCAGTCCCTAAAATCAGATTATTTTCATTTGTTATTTCTACTTTTATTTCGGTCTTTTTTTCTTTTCCTGCAACGATTATATACGCACCTAAAGGAACTTCACTGAAAAGATAATATCCGTCAAATTCCGTTCTTGTAGTGTCAATAATTTCATTATCTTTATTGTAAAGGCTAACTATTATTCCTTTTGCAGAAACGTCTTTTTCTTCACTGACAAAGCCTTCTATTTCTCCAAAAAGAGTAAATGGAACATCTATATATTCGCTTATTCCTGATCTTGGTATTATATCGAAATATTCCATTGCTGGCTTGAGATAAATATCAGGAATAGTTTCACTTTCAAGCTCTACTGTTATAGAAGAACCTCTTGGAAGTCCTGAAAGTGCCGCAATTCCTTCTTTATTTGTTTTAGCTTTTTTTGATTTTTGTCTTGTTTTAAAAGAGACATTTTCAAGCATTTTATCGCCTTTGGAAAACACAGCATCTCCGTCCATATCTTGAAATGCTCGTATTTGCAAAACACTAGTTAAGCCGCTGCTTTCAGACTTTTCAATTTTATATCCTCCTTTTTTTGAAGTTGGATTCATGCTGATTTTGAAATTTATACCAATATTTTGAGTTCTATTAGAGCTAATTCCTGCTGTAATTCCTGTACTTACTGAACCAAGATAAAAATTATATCCTCCTGAATAATTTGTTATTTTTTCACCTGTTAAAGCCTTTGTTATAGAGCCTTTTATAGTCCTATTATCACTTAAGTTTTTATTTGCAGTTATTCTTAAATTTTGTATTTTATTCTTAGGAAAAGCATCATAATTCAAAAAGCTTCTTAATCTTATATCAAATATCTTGCCGCCTGCAGAAAACTCTCCTTTAACATTTGTTTTTCCTGTTGCAGGTCTGTTAAATTTCATATCTAACTTATTTCTCAAAGAGGTACGGAATATTTTACTGCTAAGATTTTGAGATACAGTATATTCTTTACGTACATCTTCAGGATTATAAGCTCTACTTCCCGAGATAGAAAAACCAAGCCCCTTCCCTTTTATTAAAGGTAATGTATGGCTGTAACTTATTGAAGATTTTTTTGTTTTGCTTACTTCTTCTGTAGTAAAGCCATAATGTTCTTGATGCTGAATACTTATATTTGCTTTACCTATGCTTGCCATTACTTGTGTTTTGAATGCGTTTCTGTCTCCTGTAGCATATAGTAGATCATTTTTTAGATATACAGGTCCATGCGTAAATCTTAAACTTAAAGGAACTGCTTTTAAGTTTTTTTCATCGCCAAAAGAACCTTGAAAAAACCCTGTTCCTAAAGAAAGATTCTCAGAAAAACCATATTCTGTGTTTGCAGAAATAGTTGCAGGATATTCTTCTTTTTTTTGCTCTGGCAATATAAACATAGGTCTGTTTTTTTGATTTACTCCTATTTCGTAATGCAACTCACCTTCTTTTATCATACCTGAACCGATATAAAATCGTTTGGTAACTTCTTGTTTTTCACCATTAGGACCATATAAAACTATTTTAAATAAGTTTAGCCCTTGCCTTAACTGCAAACCGTCAAAACTATATAATCCATCTTCTCCAATAGTATTAAAGCTTTTTAATGTCTTATTGTGATATAACTCAGCGTCCCAACCAACAGGAGCAAAACCTTCTAAAAGATAGCCATCATTGTCTTTTATATGAAAAACATTGTTTTTTTTCTTTTGTGAAAGCTTTACACCCCTACCTTTTATTTGTCCTGTAAGCAAACTTATTGCAGGAGTTCTTATATCTCCGATTTCAAGCTCTGCTTTTTCTAATGCAGGAGTTAAAGCCCAGTCTTCAAGCGGACGTTTCATCGTAATGTTTATTCTTTTAACTTTAGCTGATTTATTTTTTTTTCTTGAAGCACTAATGTTTATATTTGTTTCTGTTTTTAATAAATCACCAGCACCTTGGAGAGACAAAGATGTGTTGTCATTTATTGTTTTAGTATTTTTGCTGATATTTTGAGAAAATTGAGCTGTTAAAGATGGAAAAGAAAAATACTGATATGGGATTTTTATAATCTCTTTTTCTTTGCTGATAATTTTACCAACAGATAAAAGCTTACCTGCTCTTTTT
>DAOWDM010000264.1 GCA_030639035.1 Alphaproteobacteria bacterium | reverse complement strand
CATATTTATTGGCTTTTGAATCCTAAACATTATTTAGACCGTCTTTGCTCTGAAATAAAAGAAAAACTACCCGAAAAATCTGAAAATCCTTTTTATATGCTGGTGGAAAAGATTCTTGCTCCTACCGAAGAATTAAGAAAAGACTGGGCTGTTGCAGGAACTACTGGATATGACTATATGAACCAGTTAAACGGTTTGTTTGTTGACCCCGATGGAAAAAAAGTTCTTGATAGGACTTACGGTCGGATACACGCAAAATTCAGCAATTTTGATGAAGTACGGCATAGGACATTAATTCATGTAATGAATAATGAACTAGCTGCAGAGTTGAACTCTACAGCAATGGAGCTTGACCGTATTTCAGAGATGAATCTGAACTCTCGTGATTTTACTCTTTACGGACTAAGAGAAGCGTTAAAACAGTTTTTTGCATGTTTTCCAGTATATCGAACTTATGTTACTTCCAAAAGTGTTTCGGATAAGGATATTCATGTTATTGATTGGACAGTAGCAAAGGCAAAGGCTCTAAATGCTACTATAAATCCAGAGATTTTTGATTTTATACGTTCTGTTCTGACAACTGATATCAATAATCAGCCTGAAAAAGGGTATTCAGTACATGCGGTTAATGAATTTGCTATGCGAGTTCAGCAGTTTACAGGTCCTGTCATGGCAAAAGGCATGGAAGATACAGCCTTTTACCGCTATCAGCGTTTAATTTCCTTGAATGAAGTAGGTGGCGAACCTGATAATTTTGGAGTGTCATTAAATGATTTCCATAAAATTATGGAAAATCGAGTTAAGGACTTTCCTCACAGTATGCTTGCAACATCAACACACGACACAAAACGTGGGGAAGATGCAAGGGCAAGAATCAACGTTCTTTCCGAGATTGCTCGTGAATGGTCAGAGCATGTTCTGCGATGGTTTGATTTGAATAGCCGTTGCAAGACTATATCTGATGGAAAAGTGTATCCGTCTTTGAATGATGAATATATGCTGTATCAGGCTTTGATTGGCGTGTGTCCATTGGAATTTCTTGACGGCAAGCCTGAGCAGGAAGAAATGGATAAGCTCAAAGAACGCTTGTGTGCTTATATGGTAAAGGCTATGCGTGAAGCAAAAATGCTAACGGATTGGCCAGTTCCAAACGAGACTTATGAAAACGCCGTGTTTGACTTTATTGAGCGTATTCTTGATGTAACAAAGATAAATCCATTTATTGATGATTTTCTGCCTTTTGTGAAAAAGGTTGCAGAAATTGGAGCTGTGAACAGCCTTTCTCAAACGCTTGTAAAACTTGCTTCAGTTGGTGTTCCTGATATTTATCAAGGTTGTGAAACGTGGGATTTCAGTCTTGTTGACCCTGATAACAGAAGACCTATTGACCATGCAGTGCTTACAGGACAGCTTTCCATAATGGAAGAAACTTTCGGGGAAACTATAGATACAAGCTCGTTAAAAAGCATGGTTGAGTCATGGGCTGATGGTCGTGTTAAGTTGTTCCTTACATGGAAAATGCTGCAGTGGAGACGTAAAGATTCCGCCTTGTTCATTGATGGTGAATATATCCCATTGCAAACAACAGGGGACGGAGCAGACCAGTTAATAGCATTTGCTAGAAAACATAACGGTTCTATTGCTGTATTTATTGCTCCAAGATTTGTTGCTGATGCTTATGATGAAACAGAAACTATGATGTTTGAAGCTGCAAGTGCAATTCCATCTGCTGCAAAAATTGTTTTGCCCGATGATTTTGAAAATGTGAAGCTTAGAAATATCCTGACTGGTAGGGAAATAAAACCTGTAGAGAAAAACGGAAAACTAACAATCTCAAGCAGAAAACTCTTCGCCAATTTCCCTGTAGCAGCCTTAGAAGCTGTTTTATAACTAGACTATATTTGCTTTATATAGAATCGCTTTTTCAAGTCAACTCCTCTGCTGTCATCCTGAACTTGATTCAGGATCCATTTTATTTTTCCAACAAAACAGTGAAGTAAAAAGGTGGATACTGAATCAAGTTCAGTATAACGATGAAGTTATAAGTTTTGAATCATTATTAAGAAATTGTGTCTCTAGGACAGTTTATCAGCAATAAAGTCTATAGCCAGCATCATCGATTGCTCGTCAATGCCGTGGTCAATGTTGCTTGCTACATGGCTGGAAACATTAACATCGGCTTCTTTTAGCGTTTTTTCTGCTAGATACATAGCTTCAACAGGCACAACCGTATCTGCATCACCATGAGTTAGAAGAACTGGAGGTCTGGCGGTAATTTCATTTTTAAGATTTACTGCTCCCATAATAGTACCAGAAAAGCCGATTACTGCTGCTATTGGTTTTTCTCTTCTTAATGCAACATGCAGAGCCATCATTGTTCCTTGCGAAAATCCAACAAGAATTATTTTGTCCGCCTCGATTTTGTGAAGCTCCATAATTTCGCTGATGTAATTATCAAGAAAAGGAGCGGCTTTCTGTACTCCTTGATACATATTGTCAAAAAACTCTCCTGTTTGCTGTGCATTGTTCCGCAGTTTTTCAGGGTCATAGTTATCAAGGCTGAACCATTGCTTTCCAAAAGGAGACATCTCGCACGAAAACGGAGCATGAGGTGAATAAAATGCCGTGTCAGGGATTTTTCTTGCAAAATGCCTGTGCATACCAATCAAATCGTTGCCGTCTGCCCCATAACCATGCAGAAAAATTATAGCTTGTTTTACATTATTTTCATTCTGAGGAAGAATAGAAGGTCCATTAAGAGACATTGTTTTTATAATCCATTAAGCAATTTTCTGTAAAAACGGTAAGTCTATAGGCTTTTCAGATTCTTGCCCATTCCAACAGTAAAAGTGTTTTCCGCATCTTGGTTCGTATTTATCAGCACCGCCAAGCTCTACTTCGCTGCCATTCCCATTGCATTTAAATGACTTTGTAGCAGGTTTGCCACATACAGAACATTCGGCTGTCAATTTTGTAACTGTATCGGCTATGTCGGCAAGCTGCTTGGTAATGTTAAAGTCTTTGTCCTGCCAAGTTTTATCAAGACCAGAGCAAATAACCTTATGACCAGCATCTACAAGACTTTTAACGCATTCTACTAAATCACCGTTGAAATTAGGTTTTTCAAAGAACTGAATTTCATCAATAAAAATGATGCTGTCTGCGTTATCTGCAACAAGCTCAGATTCGTTGCAAACGCTTATTGCTTCAGCTCCTTTGCCATTGTGAGTCTTTACTTCACTTATTCCATATCTTGTATCAAATGAAGGTTTGAACAGAACTGCATTTCCGTTTGCCTTTTCGACTCTTTCCAAAAGTTTGGTTGTTTTTCCAGCAAACATAGGACCAGATATGACTTCAAGACTTCCTTTTGACATTAGAAATTCCTTAAATAACAAGAAACGAAACTGCGATATATTTGCATTAGATTAGCTCATATGTCTACATGTTTTTGTATGCTTGCCGTAGAAAATATACCATATATAGATAAAAGACTGAAAATACATGTATTTAGAGTAAGTGAAAAAATGTCATGCTGAGCTTGTTTGTGAAGGTCTATAATTCGTTATAGATTCCCTACTTACCTTTCAGTGATTTTGTGAGTTTATCTATTGAGAATCCCCCTTCTTCATTTCCAGAGGATTGGACGGGGCGGAAAAGAGCTTGCAGCATAACTATGCGTTCTCTGTCCTCGGCTTTTCCTTCGGCTTCAAGAGCTATAAAAGTTTCTATCATAGCTACTCTTTCAAAAGCATCGTTTGCAAGAATTTCATATGAACTTCTCGTTTTTACAATCATTCTTAAAAGAACAACCGATATAAAAATCGGCAAACCAAGCGTTGCAAGAGTAATTACATCTATGCCATCACTTGAAGCAACTCCAGATTTAGTCAATGCATAAGCTGTTGCAATAACAATAATCATAGAGACAAGT
>DAOWDM010000054.1 GCA_030639035.1 Alphaproteobacteria bacterium | reverse complement strand
TTATTGTTTGTTTTGATGGAACAGCACCTTATGGTTCTTCTTTTCTTGAGGAAGCGTTTGGAGGGCTAATCAGAAAAGGAATGGACATTAAAAAATTAGAGCTAGAATCAAAAGATAGCCTCTTAATTAAAGAAATTCAAACGTATATGGATAAGGCAAAGAAATAATGGCATTTGATGGTTGGTCAGTTCTAATTGGTGCTGTTGTTGGGAATGCTGTTCTAGCTACTAAGGATTATTTTATGCAAAAGCATAAATATAACCGTGAAGAAGATAAAGATGCTGTTAATAGAGCTCGTGATTTAACAAACAAAATTTGTGAAGCAAGTATAGCTTATTGGAGCAAACCAGCATCTATTGAAGAAAATCAAAATTCTTCAGATGAAATAGTAATTAAAGTTTACTTTTCTCAGCTAAACAATGTGTTACATGAAATAGAACATTTGGATCCTGAGTTAGAAGATGATTTCCTAACATTAAAGGGGGTTATACAGCTACAAGATTTTGAATCTCCTAAAAGGAAAGCTAATAAAGATTTATCTGACCTCAAAATTCCAAAAGCAGTACAAAATATGCAACGTAAAATAACAAATGCTTACAGTATTTTTTATAAATAAAAAAAGTTAAGATCTAAAATTAAGTAAATAGAAATTATCCAGCTTCGTTAATTTAAGCTGGAATATCACAACACAAAGGACGCCTTTTTAGGCGTCCTTTTTTTATGGAGAAATGGAATGAAAGGACATTGGAGTATTGACCTTATTTGGTGGATTAGTGCGGTGGAGATACCTGTGCTTGCCAGCTTGTTTTGGTTTGTTTTGAAAAGCAGGCATGAGCTTGACCGTAATGTTGAGAATAACAGGCGGTTTTTTGACAGGGGGACGGCACAGCTAAAAGAGGCTTTGTTTGCTTACAAGCTGGAGGTAGCGAAAAGCTATGCTTCTATCAGCTATATCAAAGACTTAGAAAAACGAATTACCAGCCACTTATTACGAATTGAAGAAAAACTAGATGCGACTGGAGGGCATCACTAATGGAAAACGAAAGAACAATATTATCACGTCATGTAGATGTGCTTGCTAGAACTATTTATGGTGAAGCTAGAGGAGAAGGTCTTGTCGGAATGGAAGCTGTGGCTTTGGTAATTATAAACCGTGTCAAAAAAGCTGAAAGTCGTGGAGGGCGTTATTGGTGGGGCTCAACAGTCGAGGAAGTCTGCTTAAAATCGTGGCAGTTTTCATGCTGGAATCATAACGATCCAAACCGCAAAAAACTTGAGAAAATTGACTCGTCAAATCCTGTTTTCTGTACATGCGAAAGAATAGCCAGACGAGCTATTGCAAGAATGATTGAAGATAAAACATTCGGAGCTACTCATTATCACAACAAATATGTGTATCCGTTCTGGGCTCAAGGGTTAATCCCATGTGCTGAAATTAAAAACCATCTTTTTTATAATGATGTTAAATAATTCGATTACAAACAAAGCCGTCATATTGAGGAGCGTAGCGACGTAAATATCTCGCATAAGAGATTCTCACGATTTTCTAATGAAAATCTCAGAATGACGGGGAAAAAGAGATTTTCACGGGCTAAAGCCCTCAGAATGACGATGAAAGAGTAATGGCAATACAGGAGAATATGAAAATGATAACTGCAATTCTAGCACAAATAGGACTGCCTTTGCTTGTCAAAGCAATAGGCGGAGCTTTGGGAAAAATTGACAATCCAATAGCAAAAACTGCTGTTAAAGCTCTTGAAGACGTAAATAAAGCCGTTTCTTCAAACGATATAACGCCAGAAGAAATTAGGGAAGCAAACCGTCATACGGAAAAAATGAAGGAACTTGACGGAGAAGCTTCTATGGAAACTTTGCGGCAGATAAATGAAACTTTTAGAGCTGAAACACGTTCTGATGATGCGTTTGTAAGACGTTGGCGTCCTACTTTCGGCTATGCTGTAGCCATTGCATGGGTGGCAACAATGGGAGCTGCTTCATATTCTGTAATTGCAACACCTGATAAAGCTCCAGCTATAATTTCAGCTCTAGTCAATACTGCACCTATCTGGGGCGTTGCTTTGGGAGTTTTGGGCGTGTCAGTTGTGAAAAGAAGCCACGATAAAACAATTGAAAGCGGACAGTCGCTTGAGAGAAAAGGGCTGGCTTCCATTGTTCGCAATATAATGAGCTAGTGAAGCACTGTTCCAGCAGGAAGAGGGAAGTTCATCAAAAAATCAATACCTCTGGTATATTCAGAAAGAGGTTTTGAACTAAAAGCATCTCTTTTTTGAATAAAAGAACGTTCCTCTTTTTTCTGCTTTCCTACAGCATCTAAAGCTTTTTCTAGTGGCGTCAATCTTTCATAAGAGTTTTTCATCAGTATTTGCTTTCAATATTTTTTATGTATTGCTAATATACAAGCAAAAATGATGCCAGTTTTTGTGTGTGGGCTATCTTGCTGAAAAATAAGGTTTTTGAGACAGGCACGTAAAACGTGTGTCGCAAAATGAAAAGCATTGTTCAAAATGCGAAAAATATAAAACAATATCATTTAGTGTAACATTAGTGTCATTTAAGCTTTTTCTGCTATTGCTTGCATTGATTGAGTGTAGTATTAGTTTAACTTGTATAGAAATAAACCAAAAAAATTGTTTTGCGGAGTGTATTTATGGGCATTTTCAGTGCTTTTTCTAAAAGAGATCCGTTTGAATTTGCTAGCCCGTTGCTGGCTAGACTAGAACCAGATACTATAAGAAAAATAATAATCTGGCTGTTAAAAGACAAGGTTTGGAAAAAACAAAGGCAGTCTGATGAGAAGGTTCTATCAACTACTGTTTGGAGCAGAAAATTTCCAAATCCAATAGGGATAGCAGCAGGTTTTGACGCTAGCGGTACAGTCATTGATGAATTTATCCGTATCGGGTTTGGTTTTGGTGAAATAGGGACTATTACTCTAGAACCTGATAAAATAACTAAACGAGCTTATAAGCTTAGAAAAGATGAGGCTATTATTTATCAAACTTCAGGTTTTAATAATATAGGCAGTAAAAAAGCAAGCATGCTTTTAGCTAAACGTCGAGGAAGAAAGGGCGTTGTCGGTGTAAGTATCGGTGAAAATGTTTTTAATGTAGAATCAATCGATGAAGCAGAAAGAGATATAGTTGGAGAATATGATGCAGTAATTAGAGCTGTTGCTCCGTTTGCTGATTATGTTGTTATCAATATATCAAACTCATATATGGAATCTTTAGCTGAATTTCAGCTTAAGGAATCTTTAGATGAGCTTTTAAGAAGATTACGTTTAGCAGTAAATATTGCCACTCCAATTAAAACTCCTCCGCTGCTTTTAAAAATGTCTTCTGATATAAATAATGAAGGTAAAAGGATTACAGCAGAAATGCTGTTAAAACATAAATTCGATGGTCTTATTGTTGGCGGTTCGACAGGGACACGTCCTGAAACTCTGGTATCAAAAAGAAAAGATGAGCCTGGAGGGTTATGTGGCAAGCCTATTATGGAAAAAACTACACAGCTTTTAAGGGAAATGTATAAACATACTAATGGGCAAATCCCTATTATTGGAGTTGGAGGCATAACTTCAGGTGCTGATGCGTATGAAAAAATCCGTGCTGGAGCATCTTTGGTTCAAATTTATACGTCAGTTATTATACATGGTCCTATGGTTATCAAAAAAATAAAGAAAGAACTTGCAGAGCTTTTAAAAGCTGATGGATATAAATCTGTTTCAGAAGCCGTTGGTGCAGATATCAACAAAGGTTCTTAAAATATTTCATGAATATTCCATTGTTTTCAGGATTGTCAGTTTTAGCAGAGCGTTATGACGCTTTTATCCTTGGTCTAGGTGGGGTAGTTCATGACGGAGGAGTGCTGTATCCTGGTGTTATAGAAGCGTTGACAAGACTGCGTGAGGCAGGGAAAAAAACAGTTTTTCTTACAAATACTCCTAGACGTTCTTATGTTGTTGTACGAGATCTTAATAACATGGGATTGCCGTCTAGTCTTTATGACGGAGTGCTGTCTTCTGGAGAAGTTGTTTATCATGAGTTCAAATCTAAAAAAGATGCTTTTTTAGCTTCATTAGGAACGAATTGCTATTATTTAGGACCAGAGCGAAATGAAAGCGTATATGAAGGTCTTGAATATAGAATTGTAACCGATCCGAACAAAGCCGATTTTATTTTAAATACAGGCAATTTGTTTGTTAATGATTCTGTTGATACATATATTCCTTTGTTTTCTGCTTGTGTTGAGCGTTTTTTACCAATGGTTTGTGTTAATCCAGACAAAATAATACTTAACCATGGTCAGTTTGATATTTGTGCAGGCACTCTTGCTACAAAGTATGAAGCTATGGGCGGAAGAGTTTGTTATCGTGGAAAGCCTGACAAGTCCGTTTACATGTATTGCCTTGAAGGCTTGCAGATAGAGGACAAAAGCAAAGTCGTAATGATAGGCGATGCTTTTGAAACAGATTTAGCTGGAGCAGAAGTCGCAGGCTTAGACTCTGTTTTTGTTTGCGGAGGTATTCACGCCCGTGAAATAGGCTTCTCAAAAGGAATGCCAGACATGCAAAAATTAGAAGACATTCTCCGCCACTACGGCAGATCCCCACAAGCTATCCTACCATCGCTTATGTGGTAATTTTTTTACTTAAATAGAATTTTGTTATATGTTTTTTATAAAAATAAAAGTATAACATTTAAAGAGATGAATTTTTAATTCAAAAGGTGTTGATATGTCTGTTAGCGTTTTTGATGTTGCAAAATACATCATAAAAGAAGTTAAATCTCTCACAGCTATGAAACTTCAAAAACTTTGCTATTATTCTCAAGCTTGGTCTTTGGTATGGGATGAAGAACCTTTATTTAAAGAAAACATTGAAGCGTGGGCTTTAGGTCCTGTCGTGCCTGAATTATATCTAGAGCATAAAGGACAATTTAAAATAGATAATATTTCAAGAGGAAATATTGGAAATCTTAATAATGAGCAAAAAGAGAGTATAGATAACGTTATCAAGTTTTATGATAAATATAATGCT
>DAOWDM010000163.1 GCA_030639035.1 Alphaproteobacteria bacterium | reverse complement strand
GGCAAAGTTTCACCTAAAAGCAGTTTCCTAGCATTTGAATGAGGAATTGCAAGAACGACAGAATCGTTTTTTCCAAGCTGCACCTCACCTGTCATACTCAAGCTACAGGCTTGGGTATCCAGTCTTTCTTCCTTATCAGCATTCTGGATTCCCAGCCCTTTGGGCTGAGAATGACAGCGGTGGGTGTTTTTAGAGCTAAACTTAATTTCAGTTATAAAATCTTTACAGGGAATAGATTCCAACCTTGTATTATAATGAATCTTAACGCCGTTTTTTTCTAAATATTTAAGTGCTGGATTTATAAAAGTTGAACTTAGAGAACTCTTCATAATAAAAGGCTGACAGGCTTTTTTGCCTTTCAAGAATGACTTTGAAACCACTTGCCACAAAAGCCGTGCAGAGGCTTTTTCAGGTGAAGTATTAAGAGCAGATTCCGTCAAAGGTCGCCACAAACGTTCATAAAGATTGGCAGGCTCTGATAAAATATCTGCAACGGTTTGATTCTTCTTAGTATTTTTGAGTTTCAAAGCTTTTAAATAATCAAAAAAACAGCTTCCTTTAACTCGTTTAGATGGGAAAAATATCCAGCCTGCCGAGGGCTTTAAAGTCCATTTATCACCTGTTTTCATATCAAGAAAAGGAAACTTTACAGGTTCTACAGGAATTAACTCGTCAACCGCTCCAATAATATCAAGATATTCAAAAACGGCTTTATTAGCTCCTAAAACCATATGAGTACCGTTGTCTATTTCTCTGCCTAGTTTTTTATCATAAAAAGACCGACAGCGACCTCCTGCAACAGAATTTGCTTCATAAATAACAACACGTTTGCCTGATTTTACAGCTTTAACAGCACAGGAAAGCCCTGCTAGTCCTGCCCCGATTATGTGAACAGTTCCGCTCATATTCCAAGCAGAGTCTTAATGATTATTGATAGTTTTTTAGCTGTGCTTACATGAGGGCGAGGTTCGGTTTTATCCCAGCCTCTTTTTTTCAACTCATCATAAACAGCTTTATAAACTCGCATCATAATTACGGCAGGTTTCATTTTTGCTGTGTCGGTTTTTTTCAAAGCTTCCGTAGCTTCTGCAAAGCGTTTTTCAGCCACTTCAGCCAGTACTTTTCGTGCTTTGTGCAAGTCTGGGTGAGCAAGAACGGTTTTAGGGTCGGTGCTTGTTATTCCTGCTGATTCAAGCAATTCTTTTGGCATATAAAGGCGATTCATTTCAGCATCTTCGGGCATATCCCGTAAGATATTTGTAAGCTGAAGAGCCTCCCCTGTTGCTTCTGCAAAAGTGTCCGCTTCATTGCTAGAACAGCCAAAAACTCTAACCGACAGCATTCCTACAGCCCCTGCAACTCGTCTGCAATAAAGCTCTAATTCTTCCATAGAAGGAGCTTTTATTCCGTCTGGAACGTCCATTGCCATGCCGTCAATCATTGCAATAAATTCTTTTTTCTCAAGATTAAATTCTTTCACAGGTTTAACAAGAGCAACGGCTATTGGATTTTTAGGAGTTCCTTCATAAACGGCTTCTATCTCATTTCGCCAGTCAGCTAGCCCTTTTAGTTTTTCATCTAACGGAGCAGACTCGTCTGCAATGTCATCAACCTCACGGCAAAAAGCGTATATTGCAAACATAGCTTCACGCTTTGCCTTTGGAAGAATCCGCATTGCCCAGTAAAATGACGAGCCTGAACGTTTAACTATGTCGTTTATATCTTGTGTCATTTGAGAAATTTCCTACGATATTTAAAGCCGCTTATGATGCCTTTTATAACACCTGTGATTGTTCCAAAAAACCAGTCTAGCTTTGTTAAACCGACCTTTTTAGCCAAAACATCACCTTTACGCAGTCTTTTTATAAGCCTTTCTGCAAGAGCCATAATTACTGAAACTTCCAATCGGAGTCCGCTGTTATGTATCAATGATGGCAGGGGGCTTGCCTGCTGCATTTGCATTTCTACAGCATCAAGAATACGGTGTTTTATTCGCTGCATTGCTTCATTTGACTTGTTTTCTTTTAATATTTTTTCCGTCAGCCCTTCTTTTTTCAACCAGTCTTTTGGAATATAGACACGGTTTAGTTCTATATAGTCTTCTTTGCAGTCCTGAAGATGATTTAAGACTTGAAGAACAGCACAAAGATTGTCGCTTGGGAAAAATGTAACGTTGTTTTCCTCGTGTAAATCGAGCATAAAACGTCCTACAGGGGCAGCGGAATAACGACAATATGCAATAAGATCAGCCCAACTATTATATGTAATTCCAATTGCATCTTGCTTAAAAGCTTTAAGAAGCTCTGATGAATGTTCAACAGGGATATTTGTTCCCAATATAACGCGTCGCATATCAGAAGCTTCGTGAGTTTCAGAACAAGGCTCTTTTTGACCATGCAAAACAGCTTCAAAATCATCAAGCTGCTGGACTTTTTCTTTTGAACTTAAAGACGGATTGTCAGCTATATCATCTGCTTTGCGTGCAAATTTATAATACTTTGCAACATGAGGACGAAGATGCTTAGGCATAAGCATAGAACCAACAGGGAAGTTCTCGTCTTTAGCCGTTTTTTCAGTTTGTTTCATTAGCACTCCGCCTGTCATACTCAAGCCGTAGACTTGGGTATCCAGTCTTTCTTTTTCTGTTTTCTTTTATTAATCAACATTTCTGGATTCCCAGCCACTCGTTGAAATCTATAACAGCTCTTTCGGTGTAAGCTTTTTTACGGTCTCTGCCTTTTAGTTTACGCTGCTTTTTTCCGTCTTCTCTTTTTGGAAGAGGTGGAGGAGGTGGAAACAGTCCAAAATTGATGTTCATAGGCTGAAAAGATTTTTCATCAATTCCGCTTATGATGTGGTTCAGCATCGCTCCCATAGCGGTTGTATTTGGAGGTGGTGAAATGCTTTTATCGCTAAGCTGTGCAGCAACAAATTTTCCTGCAAGAAAACCTGCTGCAGTGCTTTCAACATATCCTTCACAGCCTGTTATTTGACCTGCAAATGTAATTGACGGACGGGCTTTTAAGCGTAAATGTTCATCAAGCAAGACAGGGCTGTTTATAAAACTGTTTCTGTGAATACCGCCTAGTTTTGCAAACTCAGCTTTCTCTAATCCTGGGATTGTGCGGAAAATTCGCTTCTGCTCGCCGTGTTTAAGCTTTGTCTGAAAGCCTACAATGTTTCTTAAAGTATCAAGAGCGTTGTCTTGCCTTAGCTGGATAATCGCAAAAGGTTTTATCGTTGGCTCATGTTGATTTGTAAGCCCTACAGGCTTCATAGGACCAAACGCAAGAGTATCTTTTCCACGCTCTGCCATAACTTCAATTGGAAGACAGCCTTCAAAATATTGAGTTTTCTTTTCCCACTCGTGAAATTCGATTTTTTCACCTTCAATCAAGGCTTCTATGAAAGCATAATACTGCTCTTTATTCATTGGGCAGTTTATGTAGTCCGTGCTGTCGCCTTTATCATACCTTGACTGATACCAAGCCTTTGAAAAATCAATGCTGTCCTTGTAAACAATAGGAGCAATTGCATCGAAAAAAGATAAAGAATCTTCACCTGTAAAATCTTTAATAGCATTTGCCAAAGGTTCAGAAGTCAAAGGACCTGTTGCTATAATTGTTGTTTGGTCTTCTGGAGGAAGCTTAGTTATTTCTTCTCTTGATATTGTAACAAGAGGATGATTTTTAAGCCTTTCCTGAATTTCTAATGCGAATCCTTCTCGGTCAACGGCTAAAGCTCCGCCTGCTGGAACTCTGTGTTTGTCTGCTGAAACTAATATAAGAGAATCGCATTTGCGTAATTCTTCATGCATTAAGCCGACGGCGTTATATTCTGCATCGTCCGACCTCAAAGAATTAGAACAGACAAGCTCTGCAAGACAATCTGTTTTGTGAGCATCTGTGTTTTTTGACGGTCTCATTTCGTGAATAATTACAGGAATATCAGCTTTTACAAGCTGCCAAGCTGCTTCACAACCTGCCAATCCGCCACCGATTATATGTACTGGTTTGTTTTTCATGTTTTTTTACCAAAAATTTATTTGATATAATGTATCATAACCTGAACAATAGACAGGTAGAATTTTTTAAGGAAGATGAAAAAACGTGTTTGAAGTAATTGTGCTTTTTTTTCTTATTATTTTGATTTACTCGGTTCTTGTAGAACCTAGGCGATTGATAGTGCGAAAAGTTAAAATCAGTACGGAAAAATGGTGCAGTGATTATCCTCCTTTGAAAATAGCCGTTATTTCTGACCCGCATGTAGGTGCACCGTTTGTAGGTCTTAAAAAGCTTAAACAAGTTGTTGAGCTTGCAAATGAGCAGAAGCCTGATGTTGTGGTTTTGCTTGGAGATAATATTCTCGGTAAGGTTTTTGGCGGCTGTCCTGTTCCTTTTGAAGATATAGCAAAAGTCCTGTCAAAACTGGAGGCTAGAACTGGAGTGCTTGCTGTAAACGGCAACCATGAATGCCGTTATGGAGTAGAAAAGGTAAGGAAAATTTTTGAGGAAAACGGTGTTCTTGTTCTTGATAATGAAGCTGTTACTTTAAAATGCGGTATTAACAAATTTTGGGTTGGAGGTTTGGCGAATTATACATATCAGCACTCAGATGTTGAAAAAACCATGAAGCAGATGAAAGGCAGAACTCCTGTAATTATGCTTACACACGAGCCAGCAGCTTTTAAAGATATTCCAGAAGAAGTCGCTTTGACTCTAGCAGGTCATACTCACGGAGGGCAGATATATTTGCCATGGCTTTTCAGACCTCCATGTCATAAAACCACTCCGAAAAAATGGATTTTCGGTCATATAAACGAAAATGGCAACCACATGTACGTCTCAGGCGGAATCGGCACAAGCTTCCTTCCCATGAGAATAAACATGCTTCCAGCCGTCGACATAATAGAACTATCCTCCGAAACTAGCCCAAATATACTAAACATGGCTTTTGATAAAAAGACCGCTGATGTGTTAAAAAGAAAAAGATTCTCTGTGCCACAATCTATTAAGGGGAAGAATTCGACGTGATATACAACTCAGCTGAAACCGCACCACCGTCATCTTTTTTAACGAACTTACCTAAGTGAACGCCCCACCTCGTCATCCTGAACTCGTTTCAGGATGACGAGGTGGTGATTTATGAT
>DAOWDM010000267.1 GCA_030639035.1 Alphaproteobacteria bacterium | reverse complement strand
TCAGAATATAGCTCATTCTATAGCAACTAATCACCCTGGAGTTTATCTTATAGTTCTTTTGATTGACGAACGTCCTGAAGAAGTAACTGACATGATTCGCTCTGTTAAAGGTGAGGTTATTAGTTCTACATTTGATGAACCAGCTTCTCGTCATGTTCAAGTAGCTGAAATGGTCATTAAAAAAGCTAAAAGACTTGTAGAACATAAAAAAGATGTAGTTATTTTACTGGATTCTATAACTCGTTTAGCTCGTGCATATAATACTGTTATTCCAAGCTCAGGTAAGGTTCTTACAGGTGGTGTTGATGCAAATGCTCTACAGAAACCAAAAAGATTCTTTGGTGCTGCAAGAAATATAGAAGAAGGCGGTTCTTTATCAATTATATCAACAGCTTTGATTGATACAGGTTCAAGAATGGACGAAGTTATTTTTGAAGAGTTCAAAGGAACAGGTAATTCAGAAATTATCCTAGATAGGAAACTTTCAGATAAACGTACATTCCCTGCAATTGATATAACTAAATCTGGCACAAGAAAAGAAGATGTTCTAGTTGATAAAGCTACTCTTTCTAAAATGTGGGTACTAAGACGAGTTCTTATGCCTATGGGTTCAGGAGATGCAATTCAATTTTTATTAGAAAAACTCAAATATGCAAAAACAAACAATGATTTTTTTGATTCTATGAATAGTTAAAATATTTAACTGTTATAATTTAATCAATCCAACCAGTTATTCTAGAATCAACCTCACCTGTTATCCTCGAACCTTTGGTTCGGGGATTCAGTCTTCAATGATAAAAAACTCACCGTAATCCTGAACCACCTATATTATCATTATAAACCAGCCCCACTGTCATCCTGAGCTCGTTTCAGGATCTACCTTTTTTATTAAACTAAAATTGTTCTAAATTAAGTAAATGACGTTTTGATTCTATACCATTAAAGAATGAATAATATTCTTTGTTGCTGTTTTTAGATAAGATTCTATGGCATGGAATAATAATAGGGATTGGATTTTTTGCACATGCTTGACCTACGCTTCTAGCAAAACTGTTTATTTCCTTTGCTATATTGCTATAAAAACAAGTTTTTCCGTATGGAATTTTTTTAATAGCATTCCATGTGATTTTTTGTAAATCTGTTCCTTTTGGAGCAACAGGAATATCAAAGTTTTTTAATTCTCCTCTGAAATACGCCTGAATTTGATTTCTAGCCTCTAAAAGAAGAATTGTTTCATTATTTTCAGGAGTTTGTCCCCAATCTAGCGAAACAATCGAATTATTTTCCTCATAAAGAGTAATACTTCCCAATGGAGTACAAAAAGACATTTGAAACATAATGCTTATCACCTTATTATATAAAAAATTCAAAAACAATTTATAGCAGATATTATGAATGACGATACAATTTTTGCTCTGGCAACTCCAAAAGGACGTGCAGGAGTAGCGGTAATACGTATTTCAGGAAAAAACTCCTTTAATACTTTGCAGGCATTATGCGGAGTTAAAAATCTTGAGCCAAGAAAAGCCACAATCAAAACCATAAAAAATCCAACTACTGGTGATAAGCTAGATAAAGGACTTATAATATACTTCAAAGCTCCTGCAAGCTTCACAGGTGAAGATGTTGCAGAACTCCAAATACATGGTGGCAGGGCAGTTACTATGGCTGTTTTAGAAGCTTTAACCAAAATTTCAGGCTTAAGACAAGCAGAGGCTGGAGAGTTCACAAGACGAGCTTTTGAAAACAATAAACTTGACTTAACCGAAGTTGAAGGACTAGCTGATTTAATAAATGCAGAAACCGAAGAACAAAGAAAACAAGCATTAAGACAAATGGAAGGTTCTTTAGGTAAACTCTATGAAAGCTGGAGAAAAAAATTAGTAAAAAGCCTTGCATATCTTGAAGCTGAAATAGACTTTCCAGAAGACGAACTCCCACAAGAAATTACTGAAAATATACAATCTCAAATAGACAGCCTTATAAATGAAATTTCCGAACATCTTAACGACAGTCACAGGGGAGAAAGGCTTAGAGACGGCTTTCATGTTGCTGTTATAGGACTTCCTAACGCTGGAAAATCAACACTTTGCAACAAACTTGTTAAAAGAGATATTGCAATAGTTTCAAAACATGAGGGAACTACCAGAGATGTTGTAGAAGCCTATTTAGACCTTGGAGGATATCCCGTAATAATTGCAGACACCGCTGGTTTGAGGGAATGCAGTGAAGAAATTGAATCTGAAGGCGTAAAACGAGCTTTTGCCAGAGCCGAAAATGCAGACCTTGTCATAGTTTTGATAGACGGTACTAAAAATATAGAAAATCAGGTAAAAAAAGCCGTTGGAAAAAACCGCATGTATGTTGTGAACAAAATTGACTTACATCAACAAGACAGTGATTTTACAATTGAAGGCAAAAAGCCTATATATATTTCAGCAAAGGCTGATAAAGGCATAGGAGCTTTATTAGAAAGCCTTACGATAACAATCGTGGAAAAAATGTCTTGTTCAACTCCTGCTTTAACAAGAATAAGACACAGAACAATGTTGACAGAATGCGTTGACTATTTAAAAAATTACAAAAATGAATATGACATAGAACTTGCAGCCGAAAATGTAAGACTTGCCTCAAAATCTCTTGGTCGCATAACAGGAAAAATTGAGGTTGAAGAACTGCTTGATGTTGTATTTGCTGATTTTTGCATAGGAAAATAAAAAATGAAATTTGATGTAATAGTAGTTGGCGGAGGACATGCTGGTTGTGAGGCCGCTGCTTCTGCTGCCAGAATGGGAGCTAAAACTCTGCTTATTACACATAAAATTTCAACTATAGGCGAAATGTCATGCAATCCATCAATAGGCGGACTGGCAAAAGGTCATCTTGTAAGAGAAATAGACGCTCTTGACGGCTTAATGGCAAGGGTTATCGATAAATCTGGAATACAGTTCAGAATGCTGAACAAGTCAAAAGGGCCCGCTGTTCAAGGACCAAGGGCTCAAGCTGACAGAAAACTCTATAAACAAGAAATGCTAAAAGCTGTTACAGAACAAGAAAATCTCAAAGTAAAAGAAACAGCCGTAGATGACATTGTTGTTGATAAAAATAACAATATTTCAGCCATAATTACTTCTGATGGAGAAGAAATAAAAACAGGTGCAGTAATAATAACGGCTGGAACATTTTTTAACGGAAAAATCCATATAGGAAACCAAATTTCCGAAGGTGGAAGAGCAGGGGAT
>DAOWDM010000232.1 GCA_030639035.1 Alphaproteobacteria bacterium | reverse complement strand
AGTTTGACCTTTTTTGATTTTGTATGAAGGGTCAGTTATTGCAACGTTCTCATTTTTAACATTTCCGCTTTCAATGATAGCTTTTAATCTTGAACGAGAAATATCAGGGATTGTTGACGCTAACCATTTATCAAGACGTTCCCCATCTTTGATGACCTTACAAAAAAATTGTTTTACAGAGCTTTGCATTTGTGTAAAATCTGCCATTGATAAAAAAAGGAGCATATCATGAAAGCAATAAAAGCACTTGTTATTATTATGACAACTTTAATAGTTTTTGGACTTGTGTTTCTTGCTTATGGTCTTTTAAATAGTGAAACTAAAAAGCCAGTAAGTATAGATACAGCCGAAATCAAAACAAAACAATATGGAACTGCTTATCTTAAAGAACCTGAAGGCAGTAAAATAGTTGCTTTTCACTCTTCTGCTGGAAAACTTTTTCTGCAAATAACAGGCGGAAATATGAAAGAACGTATTGTAACAGTTGATTCCTCAACAGGAGAGATTGTAGGAACAATAGCTCTAAATTATAATCCTGCACTTAGTCAGAAGTAAAAAACCTGCTTTAAGTCAAAATAGTCAGAATTCTAGACTCTATCTGTTCTTAATTGAATCTCTTTGTTGTCATTGCGAGAAATACAATAAATTTTTGCAGTTCAACTTAAAACAGATAGAGTCTAAAGCAGGCTTTATTTTCCTTCGATAATTTTCAGAGTATCTGTTGCAATAACAAGCTCTTCATCTGTAGGAACAACAAGTGCTTTAACTTTAGAATCTGGAGTTGTAAGAACTGTTGCGTTCTTTTCATTTGCTTCCATATCTAAATGCAGCCCGAGGTAGCTGAAGTTCTCGAGAACTTTACCTCTGACAATCGGGCTTTTCTCACCAACACCAGCTGTAAAGATAATCGCATCAACCCCGCCCATAGCAGCGGTATAAGCTCCTATATATTTCTGAATACGATAAGAATATACATCAATTGCATCAGTACAGACTTTATCACCATTTTCATATCTAGACTCAACATCACGCATATCGCTGTAACCAGATAAAGCAAGCATTCCGCCTTTTTTGTTCATAACGTCATTAACTTCATCAGCAGTCATGTTGAGCGTTTTCATGATGTAAAGAGGGATATATGGGTCCATATCTCCAGCACGAGTTCCCATTACAACACCTTCAAGCGGAGTAAGTCCCATTGAGGTATCTACAGATACGCCGTCCTTAAAAGCAGTTATGGAAATACCGTTTCCAATATGACAAGTGATAAGTTTCAAGCTTTCAAGAGGCTTGCCGAGTATTTCTGCAGCTTTTTGGGAAACGTAGCCATGAGAAGTACCGTGGAAACCATAACGGCGGATTTTGTGGCTTTCATACATTTCTTTTGGCAACGCATACATGAATGCTTTTTTAGGCATAGTCTGATGAATTGCAGTATCAAAAACAGCTGTCTGGGGAACTTCAGGAAGCACACGAGCTATAGCTCTTATACCAAGCAGATTCGCTGGATTATGAAGAGGAGCTAAAACAGAGTTGTCTTCTATAGCTTTAATAACTTTATCTGTAACTAATGCAGACTCTGTAAAGTCTTCTCCTCCGTGAACAACACGATGACCAACGCCTGTGATGTCTTCAACTGTTTTTAAAATTCCAACTTTCTCATCTACTAGAAGTTTCAAAATTTCATTTATAGCTTTTTCATGATCAGAAAGGTCTATCTCGACCTTTATTTTATCTTTTCCATCTACTTTGTGTTTAATAAAAGAACTGCCGATTCCAACACGCTCAGCAATGCCTTCAGCTATAGCTTCCAAAGCTCCATTATTACCATTATAAAGTTTGTATTTAATAGAAGACGAACCAGAATTAAGTACGAGAAGTTTCATAATATTTAGTTCCTTAAAGATTGAAGAACAGTTATGGCTGCAGTGCCGACAATATCATCAACGCTGCACCCTCTAGAAAGATCATTTACAGGCTTGTTAAGACCTTGAAGAACAGGTCCATATGCTTCTGCACCTGCCATTCTCTGCACCAATTTGTAACCTATGTTTCCAGCACCAAGATCAGGGAAAATCAAAACACGAGCTTTGCCTTCCAATGGGCTGTCCGAACATTTAGATGCTGCGACTTTTGGAACAATTGCTGCATCAAGCTGTAGTTCCCCATCAATGATTATGTTTTTATCTGAATGTTCTTCAGCAATTTTTTTCTTAGCAAGCTCCGTAGCTTTGATAACTTTATCTACAGATGGGCTTGAAGCAGAACCATGAGTCGAATACGAAAGCATCGCAACCATAGGTGAAATGCCAAGCTTAATCGCAGATAATGCACTTTGAACAGCAATGCTTGAAAGTTCCTCTGCATTAGGTTCTTGAATCAAGCCGCAGTCTGAAAAAATGTAAGGAACATCATCAACACACATCACAAAAAAGCTGGATACGCTTTCGCCTTTATTGGCAGATTTAATTATTTGAAGTGCGGGGCGAACTGTATCTGCTGTTGACTGAGCAGCTCCTGAAACAAGACCATCTGCAGCACCTTCTTTGACCATAAGCGTACCAAAATAGTTGTACTGCCTAACGAGTTTTCCTGCATCTTCAAGGGAAAGCCCCTTGTGTTTTCTCATTTCATAGAGAACTTTTGCATAATCATCTGAAATCGAAGATGTTTCAGGATTAATTACATCAATAGATGAAATGTCATATTTTTTTTCTTTAAACCATGAAGTGATTTTATTTTCATCACCTAGAACGGTTACTTTTGCAATTTGTTTCTGTGTGATTATATTTGCAGCTTCAAGTACACGTTCATCGCAGCCTTCTGGAAGAACTATGCGTTGAGAATGAGCTTTTGCTTTTTCAAAAACCTGATTTATAAAGGCACTTCCAGCCATAATTTTAAGTCCTAATTTTTATAAAAAGTACAATATCAAATGAATTTAACATTACTTAAAAGCTTGTCCATTCTATTTTTATATTTTTATTTTTTTACTTAAACAGGAACTTGCATTTCAGCTGTAAGCTTTCTTAAAGCTCGAGTTTCGAGCTGACGTACACGTTCTCTGCTGACACCAAAGTAATGTCCAAGCTCTTCCAAAGTAGACGACTCGGATTTAAGATGCCTTTGAAGAATAATATATCTTTCTCGCTCGTTTAAAGTTTTAAGAGCATTGGCAAGCATTTCATGACGCATCTTTTTTTCTTGGCTGTCAGCAAGTGCTATTTCCTGATTTGGTCTGTCATCTGCAATAATATCCTGTTTTTCAAGCCCATAATCATTAGAAACAGGAGTATTAAGAGAAGAATCCCCACCAATACGGCGGTTCATTTCTATAACGTCTTTTGATTTAACATTAAGCTCTGAAGCTATTTTGTTCGCTTCTTCAACAGAAAGGTCATTGTTATGATATATGCCAAGGCGTGATTTTAATTTGCTCAAGTTGAAAAAGAGTTTTTTCTGTGCAGCAACTGTCCCCATTTTCACCAAAGACCATGAATTTAAGACATATTGATTTAGTGCCGCTTTTATCCACCACATAGCATAAGTTGAAAGTCTGAATCCCTTTTCTGGGTCAAACTTTTTCACCGCCTGCATCAAGCCAATATTGCTTTCAGAAATAAGGTCTGCGACAGGCAAGCCGTAATGACGAAAGCTAAAAGCTATTTTAGCAGCTAGTCTAAGATGACTTGTAACAAGAGCATGTGCAGCGTCAACATCTCCATAATCACGGAAACGCCTTGCGTACATATATTCTTCTTTTTCCTGCAGCATCGGAAATTTTTTTATCGCTTCAAGATAGCTGGATAAACCACTTGTACCGACAACAGTCGGTAATGCAATATTAGTCACTTGTTTGTATCCTTTTATTTTGATTTGCTGTTTTTCTTACCGTCGGCAACTTTTAATTCTGCCTTTATTTTTGTAAATTTATGAATACTCAAAGGAATGCTACAAAGATAAAGCATGCAGGTAATTCCAAGAGTAGGCCATGGTTTGATAACAAGAAAACCACCCCAGAAAGCAACAGCCACAAGCAGAGGTAAAACATATGGAAGACGCACTTTGATATGTTTTGCAGAATAAGTAGGAATCGGACTTATCATTAGCACTGCAACAACAACAAGAAAAGTACCAACTAATATTGGGTGTCGCAGATATTCCCACTCAAAAAAGAAATACATTACAGCAGGAAACATTGCTAAAGCAGCGGCACATGGAGCAGGCGTTCCTACAAAAAAGTTCTCCCATTCAGGAGCTGTCTTTTCATCTTCAAGCATAGTGTTAAAACGTGCAAGACGTAGGCAACAGCATATGCAGTAAAGAAGAGCAATAGCCCACCCAAAACCAAAAGTACCATTCATAGCCCAAAAATACATCAATATTGATGGAGCAACGCCAAAGCTCAAGAAATCAGACAAAGAATCAAGCTCTGCTCCAAACTTTGAAGTTCCCTGCAATAATCTAGCGACTCTACCGTCAAGAGCATCAAGAATACCAGCAATAATAATCGCTATAACAGCAGCTTCCCAGCGTTCTAGAACAGTATAGCGTATAGATGCCATTCCTGCTGAAAGTGCAAACAGCGTAACTATATTCGGAACTATTTTGTTAAACGGAAGTTCCTTTAAGCATTTTTTGCGAGCCTCTTTATCCATTTAACGAATTTCCCCAGAACGAGTTTTTTGTTCACCAGAAACATCTGCAAGAATCGTCTCGCCTGCAACGGCTGTTTGCCCAGGAATTACCAAAGGCTCTACACCTTCTGGCAAATACACGTCAAGACGGCTACCGAATCTTATAAGACCAAAGCGTTCTCCGCCATTGACTTCCTGTTTTTCATTTAATCCACAAAGAATACGGCGTGCAACTAGGCCTGCTATTTGAACAAAAGCAATCTCTCTGTCTTCGCCTTTTATTTTTAAGCGAACAGATTGACGTTCGTTGTTTTCGCTGGCTTTATCCAAAGAAGCATTAACAAAAGTTCCTTTGTGATAATGCGTTTTAACAATTTTTCCAGCAATAGGAACACGGTTTACATGAACATTGAAAACACTCATAAAAACACTGATTCGTGTAAGAGGTTTGTCGCCCATTTCCAGTTCAGGAGGAGGAGGAGCAAGACCAACCATTTGCACAACACCGTCAGCAGGGCTAACTACAAGGCTTTCTCCGACAGGAGTGATTCTTACTGGATCACGGAAGAAATAAAAACACCATACTGTTATTACAGCACCTACCCAGCCAAGCGGCTCGAATAGAACTCCTAAAAGAGCAGAAATAGCTGCAACAACAGCGAGTATCCGCCAACCTTCAGGGTGAATAGGTGGAAGAAGATATTTGTGCCACGAAATTTCATAGACTTTCATAATCAAGTCTCCATTATAAGGTTTTCTAAGGTTCATATTACATGAATTTATTTAAAACAATATATTTTTTTAAATTAGAGGAAGTATAAAACATCAACCGCAACTTATTTTTTTGATGGTTTGCTGTTTCTTTCCCAAAAAGCTCCATCTGTATAACCTTGTATTGTTTGGTTGTTCTCTGCAATTTGTAGTCGTTTTTCTGTTATTTTTACACAATATAATTTAACTATAACCAAAAATCTTGGACTTTTTGAAAGAATGTAACTCTTTTGCTGATTTTTGAAATTTCCTTTGGATAGAACTTGAGCATTTTTTCACAAAACTGAAGCATCCAGTCTTTTCTTGTCTGGTCTCGATTAATTTTTATATGACTTGTATTTGCTATTTGAATTTGACCCCAACCTAATGCTCCAAGAGTTAGGCATTCCCAGTCTAAAAATTCAATCGGAACGAAAATTATATCAGAGATTTTGACATTTATATCTTCTACTGAATATTTAACCAGCATAATACAAAAATAATTTTTCTCATCTTCATAAAAACCTGCTAAACGCCTTACTGATGTCAAATTGGGCATATTAAAAGCGGTTTCTTGACGGTGTGTTTTAACATCAACAAAATAATTGAAATTATCTTTATCTTTGAATGCCAAATCTGCCATTGCTCTACGTTCAAATTGAGCAGTGTATTCAGTGCAAGTTTCGCCTAGAATGTCTTCCAAAGAATCACAAATAATTTTTTCAATAGCATCTCCTACAGCACGGGGACTTTGAGCTGTTGGTTTAGAAAGAAAACTGTCATGTGCGTTTAGAACTGTTTTAATCTTGTCTTGAATATCAAGATATTGATTCGCATAGAATATTTTGCTTTTCATTTATATTTTCTTCTTTTGGAAAAATCGAAAAAAGGTTGTTTTGAGATTCTTTGCTTTTACTTTCCGAGCGTACTGTTGTTTTTTTGCTTTTTTGTTCAGCTAGGCTATTTCTTTCCCAAAAAACACCACCAGAATATCCTTGTATTGAATCGTTATCATCAACCATTTTAAGGCGTTTTTCTGCCAATAGTGCATATTTCTTTTCAAGTTCAACACCAAAAAACCTACGTTGAAGTTTTTTTGCTACTACACTTGTTGTACCTGACCCCAAGAAAGTGTCAAAAACAACATCACCTTTATTAGAACTTGCTAGAATTAGTTTGGCAATCAATTTTTCTGGCTTTTGTGTAGGGTGGTCTGTGTTTTCTGGCATCGACCAAAAAGGAACGGTAAGGTCTGTCATCATGTTTGATGGATAGGTTAGCCTGTGCTTTCCATCGTCATTTTCTTCCCAGTCTTTCGGTTTTCCATTGACTTTATATGGTGCAATAACTTTTCTTTTTACCTTTATGTCATCTACGTTAAAAGTATATTTATTTGACATAGTACAGAACCAAATATCCTCATGAGCATTCTTCCAGTTTGTTTTAGCACCACGTCCCTTTTCACGTTCCCATGTAATACGATTTTGAATGCAAAAATATTTTTGAAGTACATAATAAAGTGCAGGAGATGAACGCCAATCGCCACAAATGTATATACTAGCTGTTGGTTTAAGTATTCTTGGAAGTTTACTTATCCAACTTTCGAGCCATTTTTCGTATTCGTCCATAGAACTTGATTTGAAAGTGTTGTTATTAAATGTTTTTGTTAGGTTATAAGGTGGGTCTGTAATTAACAAATCAACAGATTTTTCAGGCAATAAATCAAGAGTGTCAAAAATATCTTGGTTAATCGTTTTTCCCTGAATTTCAGATAAAGAAACTTTGTTTGAAAGTGTAATTATTTTTGTTTCTAAATTTTTAATATCATTATCAGAAAGAGATAGCGTTTTGTTTCTTGATGATTTTGTTTTGTTATCCAACTTTAATATCCTTGTGGGTTAGTTTCTACGGCTTGAAATTTATTTATACTATAATTTCATCAATAGCAGTGTTATTATTGATTCTTACAAGCTTGTTTTTGTATTTTTCAATAACATCATTAGTTAAAACAATCGTTCTATTTCTTGGTGCACGTTTAGTTGTCATTTTTTTCAAGAATATCTGCAATTACATTATTTAAGACAGAATAACGATGTGGTTTTTTTATAAAATCAGTCGCTCCATCTTTTATTAAATCTGATATACTTGCATCAAAACCAAAACCTGAAGAAAGCAACACTTTTACATCTTTGTTGATTTTCTTTAATTCATAAAACACATCGTAACCATTCATTTCTGGCATTATTATATCAAGAAGAACAAGGTCAATCCTGTCGGAATTTTTTTTGTATGCTTTTATACCTTCTTTGCCGTTTGAAGCGACTATTGTTTCATAGCCCATTTTCTGTATCATTTCTTGTACCATTTTCTGCACTAGAATCTCATCATCAATTATAAGAATACAGCCTGTTCCTTTTTTTATTTTAGTTCTCTTTTTTGCAGTATAAGTAGCTTTGCCTTTTAAAGGCAGATATATTTTAAATACAGAACCCTTGCCAAGGTCACTGTATACACGGATATCCCCATTATGATCTTTTACAGAACCATAAACAGCAGATAAGCCTAACCCTGTTCCTTCCCCAATTTTCTTTGTAGTAAAGAAAGGTTCAAAGATTTTTTCCATGAGTTCTTCGCTTATTCCGCTTCCATTATCGGCAATGCTTACTTCGATATAATTCCCTGGATTGATGTCAAAGACAGATCTTTGACAGAAGAAGTTATCTATTTCTACCTGTTCTGTTGAAATTCTTATCTCACCTTCACCAGATATTGCATCACGAGCATTCAAAGAAAGGTTAAGTACCATATTCTGTATTTGAACAGGGTCTCCTGTTACAATGGCATTTGTTGCTTTTAATTCAGTAATAATTTTAATGGAACGGTTAATGCTACGCTCCAATAATTGGCATGTATCTTTTATTGAAGTATGTACATCTATCGGTGATGACACCATTTTTCCTTTACGTGAAAAATCAAGAAGTTTTGATGTCAAACTAGTTGCACGTTCTGCTGCTTCTATTATCATATCAACATGTTTTTTCAGTTGTGCTTCATTTTTTACTTTTTCTAACAGAAGCTCTGCTCCGCCGATTATTCCTGAGAGCATATTATTGAAATCATGAGCAACGCCACCAGTAAGCTGCCCTAAAGTTTCCATTTTTTGTGATTGCCTAAGCCGTTCTTCTAGCTCACATTGTTCGCTTACATCACGGAACACCATAACAGCACCAATAGTAACACCAAATAAATTTTTTATCGGAGCACCATTGCTAGATACATGATATTGCTTGCCATTTTTTGATAAAAGAACATTGTACCCCAAATGAATGTTTTTATCTTCTTTGTTCAGTATGTTTTTTGCAGAAGCACCGCTAAAGTTACCTCCTCCAATCAGATTCATAACTTTGTTTATAGGTTTTCCAAAAGCTTCTTTTTCTTTCCAACCTGTAAGATTTACAGCAATTGGATTCATCATTGTAATATTAGATTTGGCATCTGTTGTTATTACAGCATCACCTATGGAGTTTAATGTAATATACAGGTTTTTTTCGCTTGCTCGCAGCCTGATTACAGCTCGCCTGCTTTGCCACATAGAAAAAGAAACAAGAACAAAAACAATGCATAATATTACTAATGTTACCTTTAGTTGTTCCTTTACAAGTTGTGTAGCCTCGACATCAACGTCCATATAATAGACGCCTGTTCCTATGAACCAATCCCAAGGTTTGAAACCTTTTAAATAGGAAAATTTCTTGACTATTAAATCAGGATTGTCTTTCCATTGCCACATGTACTCTTCGTATCCAGAGCCATACTTTCTAACAATAGTTGCAAAATTCCGAACGAATTGCTTTCCGTTGATATCTTTTAAATTCGTCATATCAACGCCTTCAAGATCAAGCCGATACGGATGCATGACCATTACATGCTCCATAGTGGTTATCCAAAAATAGTTTTTTCCATCTGCTCCATAACGAAAACCACGTATCATTTCTTTTGCTTTTTCCTGAGCTTCTTCTCTGGAAAGCACTTTTTTAACTTCTTCTTGATAGTATGTATCAATAGTATGATTCACAAAGTTTGAAAGTTCACTGATTGCTGTTTTCTTTTGCTTTATCATGCTTTCTTTGATGTTTGGCAGATGTACGAAAAAAATCACATAAATGAAAAGTGCAAGAGTTGCAAAAACAGGCAATGCTAGTTTTAGCAATAACCATTTATTATCTTCTTTTATTTTTTTTCTATAAATCATAAAAAGCAAACAACCGTTGTTCGTGCAAAAACGTATTTGTTATTTTAATACGCTATTTTTTATTACCAATATTAGTTTATTTTTTAGATATCGATTTTATCTGTTTTCTTATCAAGAATATCTGCAATTGCTTTTCCCAATTCTATATAATGGAAAGGTTTTTTGATAAAATCAGAAGCACCATCTTTTATTATTTTTGATATGCTTGTATCGAAACTAAATCCAGAAGCAAGAAGTACTTTTACATCGCTATTGATTTCCATCAGGGCATAAAATACATCGTGACCATTCATTTCAGGCATTATCATGTCCAAGAAAACAAGGTCGATTTTATCGCCATGTTTTTTATATACCTCAACACCTTCTTTACCGTTTGAAGCTACAAGCGTCTTGTATCCAAGAAGATGCAGCATATCTTCGACCATTTTCTGCACTATTGGTTCATCATCAACAACAAGAACACAGCCTGTTCCTTTTTTAATTTCTGTTTTATTTTTTTCTATTCGAATAGTTTCTTTACTCAATGGAAGAAATATTTTGAATACTGAACCTTTTCCTAGCTCACTATACGTATGAATGTCTCCATTATGGTCTTTTACTGAACCATAAACAGCAGATAAACCTAGCCCAGTTCCTTCTCCAACATTTTTTGTGGTGAAAAATGGTTCAAAGATTTTTTTAAGATTTTTGCTTTCTATGCCACTTCCATTATCAGAGACACTTATTTCGACATAGGAATCAGGTTTAACATTAAAAGAAGAGTTTTGGCAGAAGAAAGAGTCAAGTTCAACCGTTTCTGTTGAAATTTTTATCTCACCTTTGCCAGATATTGCATCACGAGCGTTAAGGCAAAGATTAAGAACGATATTTTGTATTTGAACATGATCACCAATTACAATTGAATTTTTAGCATTCAGCTCTGTAACTATTCTGATGGAACGGTTAACGCTGTGTTCCAACATTATACATGTGTCTTTTATTGAAGTATGTATATCTACAGGAGAAGATAGTATTTTTCCTTTGCGTGAAAAATCGCATAATTTTGAAGTAAGCATAGATGCACGTTCTGCGGCTTCTATTATCATGTCAACATGTCTTGTAAGATTATAGTTTTCTCCTATCTTTTCAGAAAGAATCACTGCCCCGCCGATTATTCCTGCAAGCATGTTATTGAAATCGTGTGAAATTCCACCAGCTAGCTGACCTATGGCTTCCATTTTTTGTGATTGCCTGAGCTGATCCTCCAGCTCGTACTGCTTAGTTATATCATTAAACACAATAACCGTGCCTGCAATCTTGCCAGAACGCTTCTTTATAGGTGCAGAACGGCTTGATATATGACATTGCTCGTTGTTTCTTGATATAAGAATATCATTTCCATGATGAATAAATTCTTCTTGTTTATTCGATGAATCTTCAATAGAACTTTCTACAATATTTATAGCGTCTCCATTAGATAGGTGAAAAATCTCATCTATAGATTTTCCTAAAGCCTCTTCTTCTTCCCAGCCTGTAAGCTTCGCAGCTACTGGATTCATCATTGTGATTTTGGATTTGATATCTGTTGCTATTATTGCGTCGCCAATGGAATTTAACGTAACATAAAGGTTTTCTTTGCTTTTTCGCAGTTGAAGTGATGCCTGCCTACTTTGCCATACAGAAAAAGACACAAGTAGAAAAACAATGAAAAGTATTATTAGTGTTATTTTTAACTGCTCTTTTATAAGCAGAGATACTTCTGCATCAATATCTTGATAATAAACACCTGTTCCTACAAGCCAGCCCCACGGTTTAAATCCTGACACATATGACAATTTGGGAACTATTAAGTTAGGATCGTCTTTCCATTGCCACATGTATTCGCCGTATCCAGCACCATGCTCCTTAATGATTTTTACAAACTCACGAATAAAATATTTACCATTAGCATCGACAAGATTAGACATGTCTCTGCCTTCGTGATCTGGACGATATGGGTGTACAATAGTTTTGTACTGCATATCATTTATCCAAAAATAGTCCTTTTTGTCAGAACCATAACGAATACTTCGAACAAGGTCTTTTGCTTTTTTTTGTGCTTCTTTGCGAGAAAGAAGTCCTTTTAGTTCATCTTGGTAACATTTTTTTATAACACTAAGAGCTATTTGAGAAACATCACGAATCGCATCTCTTTTTTGCTCCAGCAGGCTATTTCTTATGCTTGGCAAATGCACAAATAAAGTTGCATACATAAAAAGGGCAAGAGTCGCAACAACAGGAATGGCAAGTCTTAGCCACAGCCTTTTGTTGTTTTTCTCGATTTCTTTTACACGATACATTAATAAAATCTCGTCAGTTATATGCTTTTACACATCAATCTCACACATAATACTTTAGTACTAGTTGTATGTAAAATTCAATTGTTTAATGAGAAATTTCTGTTCTTACCCTTTGTCTTAATATGTCAATTGACATTAATTGTCTTTTATTTTCAAAATGCCAAAAAGTCCACCCATTGCAAGAAGGAGCTCCTTGAACGGCAGCACCTACTTGATGTATAGAGCCTTTGTGAGCATCTGAAACTATTGTTCCATCGGACTTTATTTTTGCTGTAAACTTTCGTTTTCCATCAAAAAGCACAGCTCCAGGTTCAAGTAGTCCACGTTCCACTATGTTGCCAAAAGGAACTCTTGGTTCTGTCCGTTTGCTGGTGATTTTCAACGCATCAAGGTCAATATTTTCATCAACTTCATCAATGCGGTCTATAGCACCTGCTATATAATCTTCGTCCATTTCGATTCCGATATATTTACGCCCCATTTTTTTTGCGACAGCACCTGCTGTTCCTGTTCCAAAAAATGGGTCAAGAACAACGTCTCCAACTTTTGAAGATGCAAGCAGAACACGATACAATAAAGATTCAGGCTTTTGAGTCGGGTGAAGCTTTTTCCCATCGTCCCCTTTTAGTCTTTCTTTGCCTGTGCAAAGCGGCAATGTCCAGTCGCTCCGCATTTGCAAGCCTTCATTCAAAGCTTTCATTGCTTCATAGTTAAATGTATAGCGAGCTTTTTCATCTTTGGAACACCATATCAATGTTTCATGAGCATTTGTAAAGCGTGTTCCCCTGAAATTAGGCATAGGGTTTGTTTTACGCCAAATAATGTCATTTAAAATCCAGAAACCTGCATCTTGAAGCGTTGCTCCAACACGGAAAATATTATGATATGAGCCAATAATCCATATTGTGCCTGTATCTTTTAAAACACGTCTGGCAGCGGTGAGCCATTCTTGGGTAAATTCATCATATGATTTAAATGAAGAAAATTTGTCCCATTCGTCATCTACTCCATCAACTCGTGAGTTGTCGGGACGCATAAGCTCTCCGCCAAGCTGAAGATTGTACGGAGGGTCTGCAAAAATCAGGTCAACTGATTTTTCAGGCATCTGATTCATAGCCGCAACACAGTTGCCATGAATTATAGTGTTTGTTTTTAATTTTTTCATACTCCTATATTTGTTTAGACGTGGAGTCTTCGTCAAGGACAATAGAGCAAAAAAAGGCAGATTTATTAGGAGTCGCATAAAGGTTTTCTTTACCTTTATATGTATTGTCAAATGTTTTTTTAATAATGTTTCAATATTCGTAATTACATAAAGAATTTCTTTACTTTTTTATGTGCAGACGAACAGGTTTATATGACTTTCTGTGATGAGCGGTAATTCCAAAAGAAGATAAAGCGGTACTGTGTTCTTTTGTGCCGTATCCTTTGTTTCTTTCCCAACCGTACATTGGAAAATCAAGCCCAAGATTTACCATTATTCTGTCTCTGGTTACTTTTGCAACCACAGAAGCTGCTGCGATTGAAAGGCTTTTGCCGTCTCCGCCTATTATAGTTTTAACTGCACAATCAAGTTTTGGTGCTTTGTTTCCATCAATTAAAGCGGTGTCTATAGGAATCGAAAGTTTAGCTACAGACCTTTGCATAGCAAGAAAAGTTGCCTGTAAAATGTTTACACTGTCTATTTCTTCCACGTTGGCTATTCCGATTCCTATATCAATATAAGAGTCGTTAGAATGTAATCGTTCAAAAAGAAAATCCCGACGCTTTGCGGAAAGTTTTTTTGAATCATCAAGATCGTTTGTAAGTTCAGTTATAAGAGGTGGTGGCATTTTCTGTAAATCTAGCACAACAGCAGCCGCAACAACAGGTCCAGCCCATGGTCCTCTGCCTGCTTCATCGACACCAGCAACTCTTCCGTTAAAAGATTTTTCAAATTCAAAATTAGGCATTTTATAACTTTCCTAAAAAAAGATGCTTTTTTATAAAATTTTTAATGAAGCATAATTATTTGAGTGTTATAACTTTGTTGCTCTCAAAATTCTACATTTAAGTAATGTAACACTTATAACTTATAACACTAGAAAGGTTCTGTTTTATGACAGGTTCGGATACTAAAACAACAAAGATGGTAGACGGTAATGAAGCTGCGGCTTCCGTAGCTCATCGTATGAATGAAGTTTCTATTATTTATCCTATTACTCCTTCCTCTGGAATGGGTGAATTGGCTGATGCTTGGTCAGCACAAAATCAGATGAATATCTGGGGAATGGTTCCAGAAGTAACTGAAATGCAGTCAGAAGCTGGAGCAGCAGGTGCTGTTCACGGAGCTTTGCAAGTTGGTTCTTTGGTGTCTACATTTACAGCCAGTCAGGGTCTTCTCCTGATGATTCCGAATATGTACAAGATTGCAGGTGAACTTACTTCATATGTAATGCATGTTTCTGCTCGTTCAATAGCAACTCACGCTTTGTCAATTTTCGGTGATCATTCAGACGTTATGTCTTGCCGTCAGACAGGTTTTGCACTTCTTGCTTCAGGTTCTATTCAGGAAGCTCAAGATTTTGCATGCATTTCACAACTTGCAACATTGAAATCAAGAGTTCCTTTCCTTCATTTCTTTGATGGTTTCCGTACAAGTCATGAAATTTCTAAGATTACATATCTTTCTGATGACGAACTTCGTGCAATGAATGATGACAAACTGGTTTCAGAGCATCGCAGTCGTGCGTTGACTCCTGATGCTCCTGTTGTTCGTGGTACGGCTCAGAATCCTGACGTATTCTTCCAAGCTCGTGAATCATGTAATCCATTCTATGATGCATGTGCAGGTCATGTTGAAGATTCGATGAAAAAGTTTGCTGAAGTTACAGGACGCAAATACGGACTTATAGATTATGTAGGACATGCGGAAGCAGAACGTGTGATTGTTCTCATGGGTTCAGGAGCAGAAGCAGCTCACGAAACTGTAGAGCATATGGTTGCAAATGGTGAAAAAGTTGGTCTTGTTAAAGTACGTCTATATAGACCTTTCCCTAGTGAAGCTTTATTGAAAGCTCTGCCAAAAACAGTTAAGTCAATTTCTGTGCTTGACCGTACAAAAGAACCTGGTGCAACTGGTGAACCTCTTTATCTTGATGTTGTAACTGCAATTGCAGAAGATTTTGCTGACGGTTCTCCTCGTTTAGCTAAAATGCCTGCTATTGTTGGCGGACGTTATGGTTTGTCTTCAAAAGAATTCACTCCTGCAATGGTAAAAGGTGTTTTCGACAACAGTGCTGCTGCTAAGTCTAAGAATCACTTCACAGTAGGCATCAATGATGACCTTACAAACTTGTCTCTTGATTATGATGAAAGCTTTGAAACAGAAGCATCTGACGTTAAACGTGCAGTATTCTACGGATTAGGTTCTGATGGAACGGTTGGAGCAAACAAGAACTCCATTAAAATTATTGCTAAAGACGAAAAACGTTATGGTCAGGGTTATTTTGTATATGACTCTAAAAAAGCTGGTGCGATTACAGTTTCTCACTTGCGTTTCAGCCCAAGACCTATTCATTCAACATATCTTATTAAGACAGCAGATTTTGTTGCATGTCATCATTTCCCGTTTGTTGAAAAACTTGACGTGCTTAAAATGGCAATTGACGGAGCTACTTTCCTTCTTAACGCTCCATATAAGCATGATGAAGTATGGAATCACCTTCCTAAAGAAATGCAGGAAGATATTATCAGCAAAAAGCTTAAATTCTATGTCATTGATGCTGCAAAAGTAGCTGCTGAAGCAGGCATGGGTCGCCGTATTAATACTGTTATGCAGACTTGTTTCTTTGCTCTTTCAGGCGTTCTTCCTCGTGATGAAGCAATTGCTCAGATTAAAGAAGCAATTCAGAAAACATACGGCAAGAAAAGTCAGGCAATTGTTGAGAAAAACTTTGCGGCTGTTGATGCTTCTCTTGCTCACTTGCACGAAATTAAAGTTCCTGCAAGTGCAACAACAAATGTTATACGTCCATCTATGATACCAGAATCAGCTCCTGACTTTGTGAAAAAAGTTACAGGCGTGATTATGGAAGGCAGAGGCGATGAGCTTCCTGTGAGTGCTTTCACTCCTGATGGAACATGGCCTGTAGGCACAACTAAGTACGAAAAACGCTGTGTTGCAAATGAAATTCCTGTATGGAATCCTGAAAATTGTATTCAGTGTGGAAAATGTGCGATTGTATGTCCTCATGCAGCAATTAGAGCTAAAGTAGCTTCACCAGAAAATGCTAATAAAGCACCTGAAGGTATGAAGTTTGCTGATTATAAAGCAAAAGACTTCAAAGGCGACAAGTGGATTATTCAAGTTTCTCCTGAAGACTGCACAGGCTGTAATCTTTGTGTAGACGTATGTCCTGCTAAAAACAAAGCTCTTGAATTAGAACCTGTTGAAAACCATTTAGAAGCAGAAAGTAAAAACTTTAATTACTTCCTAAGCTTGCCTGAAGTTGACAGGACAAAACTTTCTCTTAATCAGGTAAAACACACACAGCTTTTAGAACCTTTATTCGAGTTCTCTGGAGCATGTGCAGGTTGTGGTGAAACACAATATGTTAAGCTTCTCTCTCAGTTGTTCGGAGACAGAGCTATTATTGCTAACGCTACTGGCTGCTCATCTATTTACGGTGGCAACCTTCCAACAACACCATATTCAGTAAATGCTGAAGGCAGAGGACCTGCTTGGTCAAACTCTCTGTTTGAAGATAACGCCGAATTTGGTCTTGGAATGCGTATTGGTATTGATAAGAAAAAAGCCTTTGCAGAAATTTTATTAAAAGAGCTTTCTGCTGAAATTGGTGAAGAACTTGTCAACGGCATTATTGGAGCAAAACACGCAACTGAAGAAGAAATTGCTTCACAGCGTGCAAATGTAAAAACTCTGAAATCCAAACTTAGCAATATCAAAGGCAACAAAGCTACAATGCTTAAAGAAATCGCTGATTTCCTTGTGCATAAAAGCGTATGGCTTGTCGGTGGTGACGGTTGGGCTTATGACATCGGCTTTGGTGGAATTGACCATGCTTTCGGACTTAACCGTAACGTTAATATTCTTGTTATGGATACGGAAGTTTACTCCAACACAGGCGGTCAGCAGTCAAAAGCAACTCCGATGTGTGCATCAGCTAAATTTGCTGCTGCAGGTCGTGAACTTCAGAAAAAAGACCTTGGCATGATAGCCATGAGTTATGAAACAGTATATGTTGCAAAAATAGCTCTTGGTGCAAAGGACGCTCAAACTATTAAAGCGTTCCGTGAAGCAGAAGCTTATGAAGGAACTTCTTTGATTATTGCTTATTCTCACTGTATTTCACACGGAATAGACATGAGCAAAGGACTTCAGCATCAGAAAATGGCTGTTGAATCAGGACACTGGCCTTTATACCGCTATGATCCTCGTCTATTGGCAGAAGGCAAAGCTCCTCTACAGCTTGATTCAGGTGATCCTAAAACTGCATTGTCAGAATTTATGAACACTGAATCACGTTTCAAGATTGTTGAAAAGCAAGACCCTAAACGTTTCAAATCTTTGCTTGAAAAAGCAGAGCATGAAAACGCTATACGTAGAGATATGTATAAGCATATGGCTGATTTCAGTGTAAAAAGCTGATAAACTTTGTAAAAAAGCAGAAACACTGTGTTTCATATAGTGTTTCTGCTTTTACAAGCAGGAAATTATGGCATCAACACAAAAACAACGTTCTATAAAAGACTGCAGGGTTCTTATCATAGATGATAATCCTTCTATACGGTTGTTGCTTGAAGAGTTCCTTTCCCGCATGGGAATAAAACATATAGAACACGCCGAAAATGGAAAAGAAGGCTTAGAAAAAGCTGATGCTTTTATGCCTGATTTAATTCTTCTTGATTACCATATGCCTAGTATGAATGGTCTGGAAGCATTACAGCATTTTCGTTCAAACATTATGTTTAAAGATATTCCTATTATTATTGAAACTGTAGATGACTCATATTCGGCTCGAAGTTCTATGTTTGAAGCAGGGGCTACAGATTTTGTTTCCAGCCCTATTGTTCCAAAGGAATTTTATTCTAGAATACGTTTGCATCTTGAAAACAGACTTCTTATTCACGAACT
>DAOWDM010000082.1 GCA_030639035.1 Alphaproteobacteria bacterium | reverse complement strand
TTAAATTTTTGTGCTAATAATTATCTAGGGTTAGCTAATAATCCTACTGTAAAAAAAGCAATGACAGATGCTTTGGAACGTTATGGTTTTGGCATGGCTTCTGTTCGTTTTATTTGCGGAACTCAAACAATACATTGTGAATTAGAGAAAAAAATAAGCGGTTTTCTTGGAACGGAAGACACTATTCTTTACTCATCATGCTTTGATGCAAATGGGGGATTGTTTGAAACTATCCTTACAAATGAAGATGCTGTTATTAGTGATGCTTTGAACCATGCAAGTATTATTGACGGTGTTCGTTTATGTAAAGCAAAGCGTTTCCGTTATGCAAATAATGACATGGCAGAGCTTGAACAGCAGCTTAAAGACGCTGAAGGCTGTCGCTTTAAACTCGTTGTAACAGATGGCGTTTTCTCTATGGACGGAGTGATTGCTAATCTTAAAGCTATTTGTGATTTAGCTGATAAATATAACGCTCTTGTTATGGTAGATGATTCTCATGCTGTTGGTTTTATGGGAGCTAAAGGCAAGGGAACTCCTGAATACTGTGGCGTTGAAGGTCGTATTGATATTTACACAGGAACATTCGGCAAGGCTCTTGGAGGAGCTGCTGGAGGCTACACTTCTGCAAGAAAAGAAATTGTAGAATGGCTGCGTCAGCGTTCTCGCCCTTATTTATTTTCAAATAGCTTAACACCATCTATTGCAGCTTCAACAATTGCTGTGCTTGATATGTTAGAAGGCGGTGATGAACTGCGTCAAACGCTTGTAGATAACAGCAAATATTTCAGAAAACAGATGGAAGAAAGAGGTTTTACTCTTGCAGGAGCAGGACACCCGATTATTCCTGTAATGCTTGGAGATGCTAAGCTTGCATCAGAAATGGCTGATTTAATACTAAAAGACGGCATATATGTTACAGCTTTTTCATTCCCAGTTGTTCCAAAAGGACAGGCTAGAATCAGAACTCAAATGTCAGCAGGTCATACAAAAGAACAAATAGATAAAGCTATAGATGCTTTTACAAAAGCAGGTCGTAAACTTGGTGTAATTAACTAAGGAAAAAACAATGAAAGCTCTGGTAAAAAAATATGCAAAGGAAGGTCTTTGGCTGGACGATGTTCCAGTTCCAACAATTGGGCATAACGACGTTTTAGTAAAGATTGTTAAAACAGCAATTTGCGGTACAGATGTTCATATTTTTGACTGGGACGAGTGGTCGCAAAAAACAATTCCTGTTCCTATGACAACAGGTCATGAGTTCTATGGAATTATTGACAAAGTTGGCAGTGAGGTTGCAAACTTCAAGGAAGGAGACAGGGTTTCTGGAGAAGGTCATATCACGTGCGGTCATTGTCGTAATTGCAGGGCTGGACGCAGACACCTCTGTCGTAATACTTTTGGAATCGGTGTGAATCGGACTGGTTGCTTTGCTGAATATCTTTCAATTCCTGCTGTAAATGCTTTTCATCTTCCTGATGATATTAGCGGAGATATGGCTGCTATTCTTGATCCTTATGGAAACGCTGTTCATACTGTTCTTTCTTTTGATATGGTTGGTGAAGACGTGCTTATCACAGGAGCTGGTCCTATAGGAATCATGGCTGTTGCTATTGCTAAACATGTTGGAGCAAGGCATGTTGTCATAACAGATGTTAATGATTACAGGCTTAATCTTGCTGCTAAAATGGGTGCTACAAAAACAGTTAATGTTGCCAAGGCAAGCTTAAAGCAAGCAATGACCGAACTTAACATGACAGAAGGTTTTGACGTTGGTCTTGAGATGTCAGGTAATGCTCAAGCTTTTTCTGAAATGCTTGATTTGATGAATCATGGCGGTAAGATTGCATTGCTTGGCATAGTGCCTGATTCTACTACTATAAGCTGGACTGATGTTATTTTCAAAGGGCTTAAACTAAAGGGCATTTATGGTCGTGAGATGTTTGAAACATGGTACAAAATGACAGCCATGCTTCAAAGCGGACTTGATATCTCATCTGTAATTACTCATCATTTTCATATTGATGATTATATGAAAGGTTTTGATGCTATGCATTCTGGTCAGTCTGGAAAAGTTATTCTTGAATGGGAATAAAATTATGTTTTTTGGAAAATTTAAATGATAACTCCAGGGAAACACTTGCTGATAGATTTTTGGGGAAGCCGATTCTGTGCTGATAAAAAGGTTATTGAAAAGGCTTTGAAAACCGCTGCCGAAACTTGCGGTGCAACAATTTTGAAAATTAATCTGCACGAATATGGAGAGGGATTCGGAATAACTGGCGTTGCAATTCTTGCGGAATCTCATATCAGTATTCATACTTGGCCTGAAATTTCCTATATTGCTTTGGACGTTTTTATGTGCGGTGATTGTGATGCTTCTGGTGCAGTAGAACCTTTGAAAAAAATATTCGAACCAAAAGAAGTAAAAATCAGCGAACATTTCAGGGGTAAGCGTTAATAGTTTGACAAACTTTTTTAATATCGTACCCTCAATAGTAGTTTTATATTAAAAGCAGCAGATTTTATGAGAAAATTCCTGTCAATGATTGTATTTGTTCCTGTGTTGATGTTTTTGGCATCATGCGGAGATTCCTCGCAGGCAAAAATTGATGCGTATGTAGGCATTATCGAGCGACAGATTGAACGTTTGAACAGCAGCTTGAATGAAGGAAATATTCAGAATGCTGCTATATTAAAAACCTATGCAGACAGCCTAAAGCTCATTAAGCCTGATATGGCAGAGCTTATAGAAAATCTTAAAAGAGATGCTGAGCCTAACTGTCCTGCAATTCTTCGTTTCAAAGAACAGCTTGAAGATGTAAAAAGCGGAGCAAACGCCGTAACAAAGCAGGAAACTTTAGAAGATTTAGCTGCTTTGGCAACTGCTACTGAGACTGAAATTTATAACGATTCTCTGGTTGATACTATTAACGTTCTTGCAGATTTATCAGAAGGAGCATTGCCAAGACGTTCTGCTCCTGAAAAAACTTCAGATGAGCAGGGTGGGGCAGGCAGTCAGCTCGTAGGCAATTCTCGTTATGGACGTTGGGAAAATCGTGGCGGTCAAAGCATGTGGGTATGGTTTGCAGCATATTCTATGTTTAATAGACCTTACTATCGCCCATATTATTACCATTCATGGCATTATCACCGTCCATGGAGTTACCACCATGATTATGGAAGAAGCATATACTCTACTCGTTCTGACAGAATGAGAAGCAATAGTGTTGCAAAAGCAAACTCTGGGAATTTAAAATCGTATGGAAACAGTATTGGAAAACGTCCAAGCTCATACGCAAGAAAATCAAATTCAAAATTCAGACCGTCTCGTTCTTCTATCAGGGCGTCTAGGTCTTCAGTTTACGGTTCATCGCATAGAACGAGTTCTAGAAGTTCTCGTGGTAGATATGGCGGAAAATAATAAGAAAGGTTTAAGAGCGTGCAAATTCTAGAATTACTTGGTTTAAACTGTTTTACCGTGTCGGCAATTCTTATCAATCTGGTAGTTGCTGTTGTGATTTTGACTAGCGTTCGGTTTGTTTCGGGCATTTTAAGCGGAGTGAACTCAACTGATGAGCTTGCTGAAAAAGACAATCCTGCTTTTGGTATAGCCGTTGCTGGCGTGATTATTGCTGTTGCTATAATGCTAACAGGTGCTGTTTCAGGAGATTCTCATCAAGACCTTGCTTATGAAACATTGATTGTTGCAGGATATGGGGTTTTAGGGCTGGCTTTAATGTCGCTTACACGTTTTGTATTTGATAAAGTTTCAATGCCTAGTTTTTCTTTGAACAAAGAGATTCTAGATGGAAATCAGGCAGCAGGTATTCTTGACGCTGGAAATGTAATTGCTACTGCAATTATTTTAAGGGCTGTAATGGTGTGGGTGGATAGTACAAGCTGGGACGGCTTTCTTGCTTTGCTTGGAGGCTATGTAATTTCTCAAGTTATATTAAGTTTAGCTTCGTTCTATCGCATTAAATTACACAACATGCACCACAAAGACTCAACTATTCAAAACGAACTTTTAAAGAAAAACTCAGCTCTTGCATGGCGTTTTGTTGGCTATCGCATAGGCGTTGCTCTTGCTATTACAGCGGCTTCTGGAATTGTGCCGTTTGATGGAGCAAAACTTACTGATATTATTCTTTTATGGACGGCTCTTTCTGTCATTATGATGGTTCTGGTTTCTGTTCTTTCTATTCTTGCAAACAAAATCGTACTTTCTGGAATTGATGAAAAAGACGAGGTCAATAATCAGAAAAATGTTGCTGTAGGGCTTATTCAGTGCGTTGTAAGCATATCAATGGGTTTGCTTCTAGTCGCTCTTATGGTGTAGCCGTTGCTGTTAAATAAAATTAAAAAACCTTCAAGACTTTTTCTGCATGATGTTTTTCTTATAAGCACAATGGCAGTGCTTGCCGCATGTGGGCTTATATACGAGTATCTTCTTTCTCATTATGCAGGGCGTGTTCTTGGTGTAATGGAAAACGCAATTTTTGCAATGATTGGCGTGATGATTGTGTCAATGGGAGTAGGTGCTTTTTCTGCCAAGCTTATCAAATGTCCATTTTCAGGTTTTGCATGGTTAGAGGTTTTTATAGCTCTGCTAGGTGCTTCAGGAGTGTTGCTTATAGCTGTTGTTTTTGCTGTAGTTGATATATTCCCCAGAGTGCTTTCTGAAAATTATGGACTGCCTATTTATCTTATTCCTACAGGCGGTTTAACCGAGACAATGAATGAAATCGCCGAGATTTTTCCTTATGTAATCGGATTTTTTATTGGTGCTATGGTTGGCATGGAAATACCGTTTATTGCCCGAGTACGTGAAAATATATACGGTCAGCATATTGAGCATAATGCAGGCACTATTTACGGAGCAGACTATATCGGAGCAGGTATCGGCTCTGCTATATTCGTTATTTTTATTCTTGCAATGCCAGTTGAAAAAGCAGCCGTTCTTACTGCAATTGTAAACTTATTTGCTGGGCTTGCTTTCCTGTTTGTGTACTTTTCAAAAATCAAGTTTGCCAAGTTGCTTTTAACAGGGCATTTGCTTGTTAGTGGAGTGATGATTGTTTTGCTGAGTTATGGAGTTGAATGGGGAAAAAATCTTGAAGATATGCTCTATGAGGACAAAGTAGTATTTAGCACAGATACAAAATTTCAGCATGTTACAGTTACAAAACGCTTGATTGGTTCGGATAAACCGCCAATATACGCACTTTATTTGAATGGCAGAACTCAATTTTCAAGCGATGATGAGTATATGTATCATTCAATGCTTGTTTATCCGCCAATGGCAGCCTCTGCAAGACAGGATAACGTGCTGATTATAGGCGGAGGAGATGGGCTTGCTTTAAGGGACGCTCTAAAATGGAATCCTAAGACTGTTACAGTGTTAGAGCTTGATGAAGTAATGGTTGAGTTTTTCTCAAAACCGAAAAAAACAGATGTGGAAATCGTCAACAAACCACTGCTTGAGCTGAATAAAAATTCATTTTCAGATAAAAGAGTCAAGGTGATTTATAACGATGCCTTTAATTCGGTTGATGACCTTTTAGCAAATGGAAAAAAGTTTGATGTTATAATTACAGACCTTCCAGACCCAAGTCACCCCGATTTAAACAAGCTTTATTCTGTGAAATTTTATAAAAAACTACATGATTTGCTTGCAGGAGACGGGGCAATATCAGTGCAGTCAACGTCCCCGTATCATGCAAAGGAAGCCTTTTTAACAGTTGGGAAAACAATGGAAACTGCTGGCTTTAAGCATGTTGAAAGATACCATCACAATGTACCGAGTTTTGGAGAATGGGGCTGGACAATCGCAACTAAAAACGGCTCTTCTGCCAAGACTAGAATAAAAAGACTTGATAAACTCAACATTAAAGACGACTGGATAAACAAAGAAAAAATATTATCAGCATTTACATTTGGAGCAAACTTTTTCAATAATATTAAAACGTTAGAACCAAACAGAATAGGAACAAACCTGATGTATCGGCTACATCAAAAAGCTTGGAATTGACACAATAAAAGGAGCAGAAAAATAATGGACATTAACAAACTGGCAGAACAGCTTGTCGCACAGGGCAAAGAGGACGATATATTTTCTTTTAAAGTTCAGCCTATTCATGGCGATGTTGAAGTTTTGAAGGTCACGGTTGAAGACAGAGAAGAATTGCCTGTTTTCCTGTCAATAGCAGACACTCAAATACTCTGCATTTCGTATTTGTTCAAAAAAGATGAAATCATAAGCAGTGAAACGGCTTCAATGAACGAGGCTATGCTGTCAATGAATGTTCAGATGCCTCTTTCTTCTTTTGCGATGATTGACGAGCAGTATGTTGTGTTTGGAGCATTATCAGTAAATTCTACTATTGATGATATTGTCCATGAAATAGAAATGCTTAGCGATAATACTCTGGAAGCATTAGAAGCTATGAAAGCTTATTTCAAATAAAGAAAGGAAATAATTATGGGACTTATAAGTAAAATTTTCACAGCTTTCCGTGGCGGAGCAAGAGAAGTTGGTGAAGCTATTGTTGATAAAAACAGCATCAGAATTTTCGAGCAGGAAATAGCAGATGCTGAAAACCACATGGAAAAGGCCAAACGAGACCTTACCGAAGTAATGGCAAAGGAAATGGAAGCCTCCAGAAAAATAAAATCTCTCAATTCTGAGATTGAAAAACACGAGGGATACGCTAGCCAAGCGTTAAAGAAAAACGACGAGAATCTTGCTCTTGAAATAGCCGAGAAAATTGTTGAATTAACTATCGAGTTGGAATTGCAAAAATCTATTCAAGTGAAGTTTGCAGAACATTCTATCCGTTTGAAAGCAATGGTGAAAAAAACAGGCAAGTCTATAGCAGATATGAAGCGTCAGCTTGTTATGGTTAAAACTACCGACAGCGTTCAAAAAGCAGCTTCTTCCATTAACCACAACTATGCGTCAGGTTCTTCAAAACTGCTTACAGCAAAGGAATCCCTTGACCGTATTCAGAAACGTCAGGCCGAACACGAAGACCGCTTAAAAGCAGGAGAAGCTCTTGAAAATGAAGAATCTGGAGCAGATCTTGAAGCAAAAATGAAAGCAGCTGGAATTGGTGAAACAAACAGCTCCGCTAGTGATGTTCTTGCAAAGCTTAAAGCAAAAAGGTCATAAATAAATGGGAATTTTTAGAAATCCGTTCAAGAAAAAAGGCTTAAATAAACTTGAACACCCTAAAGATTTAATGATTGGGGATATTGTAAAGTTTAGTTTTCTTTCTCAACCAGACCTTAGTAATAAAAAGTTTGAAGTTGTAGAAATTAACACTTATGACTTCAAGCATGATGTCAGTACTCAGTTTTCCTTAAAAGGTGAGGGCGGAAATATCATTTTCCTTGTTGCTGAAAATGAAGATGGAGAAGAATCTCTATCCGTATCAAAATCTATTTCTCGCAAGGTTGTTAAGCAGCTATTCAAAGAAAAAGATTTTGCAGGTATTTTCAATAACGGCACTGGCGTAGACATTGAACGCATAGCCGAGCTTGATGATTTAGAAGGCTGGACAGCTCCTTTTTATGTTTGTGGTACAGCTGGTAAAAGCGGATATTTCCATAAAGGCGACTATCGTGAAAAAGAACTTCCTAAATACGAAGATGACTCTGAAGGGCTGGATTATTACCTGCTTTCCAGTGAAGAAGATGAATTCGCTATTGAAGCAGAAGTCTATGAAAACGGCGAAACAGAAGTGTGTGTAACAGCATATTTGGAGCTCTCTGCAATAGAAGAAATGTGGCCTAAAGGAAGCTGAGTCGTGAAGTGGAACAGTGTAAATCAGATAGCTTGTCCATCGAAGCAAATAACAACAGGACCTGAAAAACCAGTTGTTGAAATAGTCGAACGCAAGCGTATTTGTGACAGTTATTTCAAAATGGACGAGTATCACTTGCGTCATACTATGTATAATGGAGAAATGAGCGGTGTGTTTTCTCGTGAAGTCATGGAGCGAGGACATGCTGTTACTGTGCTTCCTTATGACCCCGTGCTTGATACCGTTGTGTTGATTGAGCAGTTTCGTGTTGGAGCTTATGTTGCCGATTGGCATCCGTGGATGTTAGAAGTCGCTGCTGGAATTATTGACGAGGGCGAAAGTGTAGAAGATGTTGCTAAGAGGGAGATGATTGAAGAAACAGGCTGCGAGATTCTAGACTTAAAGCATATTCACAGCTTTCTAGTAAGCTCTGGCTGTATGTCAGAAACTATTGCAGCTTACTGCGGACGTGTTGACTCAACCAAGGCTGTTCAAAATGCAGGACTTGATGAAGAAAATGAAGACATAAAAGTCAATGTAATATCTGCGAACAAAGCTATAGAAATGCTAGAAAATCAAGAAATCCTGAACAGTGCCGCCATAATATCTCTGCAATGGTTCAAAATGAATCACGAAAAACTACGCAAAGAATGGCTTTGATAATTTTAGGTGTGCTCTATTTGAAACCTGTGCTATACATACTGGTTAAAGAAGTTTATCAGAAGGCGGAGTAGGCTGTGTCCGATTTTAAGTTTAAAAAAATTATTCTTTCGTTGTTTGTCGCTTTTCTTCTTTCAGGCTGTTCAGGGCTGTTTGAAAAAGGTGGCTTGCTTTCGCATGAAAGATGGGGCAATGAAAATCTGTATGCAGATAAAGCTATATTATCTTTGATTAAGGGTGATATTGAAGATGCCGAGGAAAATGTTAAAAAAACTCTTCGTATAAATCCTAAAAATCCTTATGCACTTCTTGTAGGGGCAATTATTTACGAAAATATCGGATATCCTAACCGTGCTCGTCAGTATTATGAGGATATTATTACATATAAACCTAGCGTTTCTTCTCTTTTAGGCAATATCAATCAGCTAGAACCTGTAAATATCAGAGATGTTGCACAAAAAAGACTTCAGGTTGTGAATGTTAAAGAAAACCGTCTTTCGTGGTCGATTCCAAAGGAAACAAGCAGACCTGTTATTGCTCCTTATGAACAGTCGTTATCAAAAAAACAAGTGAGTTTTGAAAATGACGCATTTGCACCTGTGTTGACATCAGGAGCAATTGAAAAACCATATAATGTTTCTAAAATTCCAAGTTTTGCTGAAAACACAGACGAGGGAAGCAGGCAACTGTTTGATGAAGACGATGTAAATTCAATAGCAAGGTTTGTTACTTTTAAAAAGCTTGCAGAAGAAGGGCTAATTACACGAGATGAGTTTTTGCGACGTAGGAAAGAAAATTTAGGAGCTTTACTTCCTTTTACAAGAAGACCTCCTGCAATAGGTCTTGGACGAGCTGTTCCTTCAAATGATATGATAGTTTCCAGATTGCAAGCTTTAAGAAGTGCTTTTGAAATGAGGGCAATTACTGCTCGTGAATATACTGCTGAACGTTCTGTAATTCTTGATGCCTTGCTTCCTGCCGCAATTAGTAATCGTGCAAGACATAGAACTGCTCCGAAAGATTTACTGCTTGCTGCGACTGCTGTACGCAGACTCGAGACTTTAAAGAAAATGGGGCTGATTACATCAGAAGAAAAGAAAGAAGAGAGGTGGGTTATAGAGCATATGCTGCGAATGGGTAGCGGAATGGGCGATGTAAGTCCAACAAATCAAGCAAAAATAAACGGTTCTTTGCTTGTTCCTGCACTTTCTAAACCTAGAACTTTGATTCCATATATTGAAAAAAAGAAAGAGCCTTTAGGCGGAATGGGTATTCACATTGCTTCTTTTAAATCCAAACATAATGCAATGAAAGGTATTCAGGAATTTCAGGATAAATTCAGCAGACTGCTTGGTGATTATGAAAGTCATGTAATCAAAACAGACCTTGGTGCAGGTAAGGGGACTTACTATCGTGTTGTTTTTGGTCCTGTAGGTGATGATAAAGCCGCTAAAAAACTATGCAGCAAATTGAAAAGACGAAATCAATACTGCTTGCCTACATTCATCAGTAAATAAAAACTTTTTTTGAAAAACAAACTAACTGTTCACCTGATATGGTGAAAACAGAGGGAATATGCTTGAAGATTTTGTATCCAGAAGAAGAACTTTCGCAATTATATCACACCCTGATGCAGGTAAAACAACTTTAACAGAAAAGCTTATGCTGTTCAGTGGAGCTATTAAGCTTGCTGGAGAAGTCAAGGCAAGAGGGGCTAGAAGGCGTGCTCGTTCGGACTGGCTGAAAGTAGAGCAGGAGCGAGGAATTTCCGTTGCTTCTTCTGTAATGACGTTTGATTACAAAGGTTGCACGTTCAATCTTCTTGATACACCTGGGCATGAAGATTTTAGTGAAGACACATACCGTGTTTTAACGGCAGTTGATTCTGCCGTTATGGTTTTAGATTCTGCAAAAGGCATTGAGGCACAAACTTTGAAACTTCTTGAAGTGTGCCGTTTGCGTGATATTCCAATAATTACCTTTATCAATAAAATGGATAGAGAAGGGCTTGATACGTTCCTCCTTCTTGATGAAATAGAGCAGTCATTGGCTATGGACGTAACTCCTGCAAGCTGGCCTATAGGCATGGGCAGAAGCTTCAAGGGCTGTTACGATTTGTTTAATGACCGCCTTGTTCTTACGGAAAAAAGTAAAAGCAAGATTGGCAGGGAAAGCGAAGCCTGTGAAGGTGTTAATGATTCTAGAATAGATGAAATGTTGCCTGCCGATGCAGTTGAGCAATTACGTGAAGAAGTGGAAATGGCAAGGGGGCTTTGTCCTGATTTCGATTTACTGTCTTACCATGAAGGGCATATGACTCCTGTTTATTTCGGTAGTGCTGTAAACAGCTTTGGTGTTAAAGAATTGCTTGACGGATTGGTGGAAATGGCTCCGCCACCTAGACCGCAACAGGCAAAAGAACGCAAAGTTGAACCTGTTGAGAAAAAAGTCTCAGGCTTTGTTTTTAAAATTCAGGCAAACATGGATCCAAAACATAGAGACCGTATAGCTTTTATGCGTGTGTGCTCAGGGCATTTCAAACGAGGAATAAAACTAAAGCATATTCGTAGTGGTAAAATACTGAATATACATAATCCTGTGATGTTTATGGCTCAGGAAAGAGCATTGGCAGAAGATGCTTGGGCAGGAGATATTATTGGAATACCCAATCACGGAAATCTGCGTATAGGAGATACTTTGACTGAAGGCGAGGATATCCACTTTATAGGGATTCCTAGTTTTGCTCCTGAAATGCTTAAAAAAATACGTCCAGAAGATCCTTTGAAAGCAAAACATCTAGGAAAAGCTTTACAGCAGATTGCAGAAGAAGGTGCAGCAAGCGTTTTTAAGCCTATTATGGGTTCAGAATGGATAGTTGGTGTTGTAGGGGCTTTGCAGTTTGAAATTCTAGCTGACCGTATTAGAACTGAATTTAACGTATCTGTACGACTGGAAACTGCTGAGCTTTATACAGCAAGGTGGCTTGAGGCAGATGACAATGCTGCTTTGAAAAAGTTCAACGATTCCAATAGAATAAGTGTAGCAAATGACCATGATGGGGCTATAGTTTTTTTAGCAAGAAACAACTGGCATTTAACAAGAGCAATCGAAGACTTCCCAGAAGTCCGCTTTCTAAAAACCAAGGAAATGAGCATTTAGTTTAGCTTGTGATGAGACCTCTGTTCGTCATTGCGAATCTCCTCGTTTGAAACAGATTACCATGTCGCTACACTTCTCGCAATTGTTACTTAAAACTAGCTATATTATATTACAAATGGCAGCTTAGACGTTTCTGTTTTTGAAGTTTCTTAAATATGCGGGTGTTATCGCACTAACTAACATAGGATAATTATTTAATTATGGTGTTGCAATATGACAATTGATGAACTTATTGAGAATTTTGAATTTCTTGAAGATTGGGAAGAACGCTATGGCTATATCATAGAACTTGGTCGCAGGCTTCCTGCTATGGCAGATGAACAGAAAACGGAAGAAAGTTTGGTTGATGGTTGTACAAGCCAAGTTTGGCTGACAGCTTCTGTAGGTAAAAATGAAAATGGGCAGATAGTGATGAATTTTATTGCAGACAGTGATGCTCATATTGTTCGAGGGCTTGTTGCAATACTGCTTATGCTTTTTTCAGGTAAAACACCGCAGGAAATAGTCTCTATTGATGCCAAAACAACACTAGGAAAGCTTAACTTAGATGAACACCTAAGCACAAGCCGTAAAAATGGGCTGTATTCTATGATTGCAAGAATTAAAAAAGAAGCGGTTCAAGCTGTTTAAGCTACTGTCGCTGTGCTTGCCGCTTCATTTTTAAAATCTAAAAGAGAATTTACATCAAGAACAATCATTAAATCTTTTTCTAATCTGACTACGCCGTTAGAAATACCCTGCCAACGAGGATCAAGAGTGTTTGGATTCTGTTCGATTTTATTAAAAGCAAGATTGATAACAGCTCCAATAGAATCTACCATAAGACTGTAAAGTTCATGACCATGTTCAACTGTTACGCACATGTGTTGATCTGTTTCCAGCTCGGGGAGTCCTAGCCTGTTGCGTACATTCACAACAGTTACGATTCGACCTCTAAGGTTGATTGCTCCTGCTATTTCCTTTGGAGCAAGAGGAATATTTGCAATTTGTTCAGTTACAAGGATATCCTGAACCTGCTCAACAGGAATGCCAAACAGTTGGTTTTCTACATATACAGTAACGTAAACACGCTCATCTACCTCTTTTGTAGTGACGGCACTTTTTTTAGTAGTTGTTAAATCGTTCATACTTTTCCCCCTATATACAGCTTTTAGTAGTCTATCATGTTTTTTTTATTTTATCCAATACAGGAGTGTGATGATATCCGAAAGGTTATACATTGCGTTCTGAAATAAAAAAAGGTCAAACCATATAGGTCTGACCTTTTTTAAAAAATGGCGGGAGCGACGGGGCTCGAACCCGCGACCTCCGGCGTGACAGGCCGGCACTCTAAACCAGCTGAGCTACGCCCCCGCAATCAAGTTGTGTTTTTAACAATGAATTACGGAAATTGCAAGTGTTTTTTTAGCAATTTTATATATTTTTATCTTTCTTTATAAAGAGCTTTAATAAGATGAAAATGCTTGGTTTTTTCATTCTTTGTTTTTAGTTCAGCAATTTTTTTACGTGCTTCATCTGAACGTTTTGACAGATGTTCAATTGTTTTTGCTGTAATGTTTTGAGGAATCCTGATTCCTATCGACTTGTCTTCAGAAATAGTACGGACTCCAATCCATAATGCTTGTTCTTTTGATATTACTTCTACCCCGTCTGTTTTAGTAATTCGCAGAGTTGTTGCGTTTTTAGGAACAATCCCGCCTGTGTTGATGTTTTCCTCTTTTGCCATTTGAAGAAAGTTATTGCATATCTTATCTGTGCAATGCATTGGAATCGTAACTTTGGGATTTACAGTTTTATGAATGAGTTTTATATCTTCTTTTTGACCATGACCAGAACCATAAATATCAGGTTCATCGTCTCCTGTAATGATTTTTACGCCTTTTGCTTCAAGAGGTTTTTTTATTCCTTCTAAAGATTTTTCAATCCATTCTTTTCCGAATGCTTCAATTATTACAGTATCTTTAGATGAGATATCAAAACCGTCATAATTATTATTTGCAGCTCTTTGCAGTGGAGCGTCTTTTTGTCCCCAGCCTGTACTTGTTATAATAAGTGTTTTTTCATCAGGCAGATTTTTTGCTTTTTTACTTCGACCATCTAATATTTTAAGACCTTTAATTTCTTTTGTAAGGTCGATTCCTGCTTTTTTTAATCCGTTCATATGAAGACGCTGGTCAGAACAGCCGTCTAAAACAACTGTACGTCCAGATTCAGCCGCTGCTTTTGCAATTGATGCTATGCGATTAAGATGATGTGTCGCACAAGTTACAATAATTTTGCCTTTAGAGTGTTTTTTTACCAGTTTTTTGTATGCTTCTCTTACATCTTCTTCATTTCTGCTAAAGCCTGCTGTTGTAGCATCTGAGCTGTCAATCATCATGGCATCAATGCCGTCTTTTGATATTTCTTCGAGTCTTTTGAAGTCTGTTGGCTTGCCAAAGGCTAATGTTTGATCAGCTTTTAAATCTCCTGAATGGAAAATAGTCGAATCAGGTGTTTTTATAACAAAACCAAGAGCGTCAGGAATAGAATGAGTAACAGCAATTGCTTCTATATTCATATCACCTATGGAAATAGTTTTTCCTGCTTTGATGTTTTCCATTTCGGGCCATTTTTTAATCGGCACACGATGCTTTGCTAGAGTTTTCTTAACCATAGCCATAGTGTATGGAGCTGCATAAATTTTAGGAAGCTTGTATCCCATTTTTATATATTCAGGAATAGCTTCGATGTGGTCTCTGTGAGCATGAGTTAGAAAAAGAGCTTCAGCTTCATTTTTGTTTTTTTCACCGTTTTTACTCAAAAAAGGAAGTGTGTTTGGAATAACAGCATTAAGCTCGTCGATTCCAAAACTTTCAATTCCCCAAAAACTTCCAGCATCTATAAGTATCGAAGATTTTTTTTGTTTACCGTTTTTATGCGTATGTTTGCATGAATATATATGACTATTTCCATCTAAAATATCAGGGTTGTTTCCTCCAATAGGAGTCCAATACAAGCCGTCTTTTTGTTTGGTTTCTTTATGTATATGCTTCATATCGTCCTGCCTTGTATTCGCCGTCATCACTGTCAATATCTATCCAGACAGTTAATATTGCATCTAGAACGTCCGAATCCTCAGGATACTCAGCCCCTTCAAAATCAGGAAGCTTAAGAACAAGTTTGCGGATTTCTTCTTCCTTAATGTTAATAAAATCCACCCCTGAATGTTGCTTTGCTAGGGCTTCTGCTATTTCAGGGTAGTTATTCCAATTCATAAAATTTTTTCCAATAAACAAAAACAAAACAGTGTAACATTGTTTTGTCTAGTTTTACTAGGAAATATTTTCTTATGAATCAGATTTATTTTTAAGTCTTTTCCGCTTGTTATATGCAGCAAGTTTTTTTCTACGCCATTCGTCAGCTGATTTACGTGCAGTTTCACGTTTTGATTGTTCTGTTTTAGGCAAAGAAGCTAAGCGGTGAGGCTTTTCTCCCTTGAACCATTTTTTGTCAGCGATTGATGTTTTAATGGTTTTTAATACCTTTATGATTCTTTTTCTGTATTTAGCTGCTTTTGATGGAAGACTTGAATGGTAGTGTGTTGTAGCTTTTGCCCATGAATTGTGAGCTTTATACAAGCGTTTTACAAAGTCCGCTGCATATGAAACGTTGATTTTTGGATCAAAAGCTTCTTCTAAGCTGTTAAATGCATCAGGATGCCACATCAAATTTACCTGCATACAGCCTACATCAATGTTTTTGACTCCTTTGGCTTTTAAGCGAAGAACCTCGGCTATTGCTTGTTGTTTGTTAGGTAAGTAGCGACCTTTGCCTTCAGCCATTACTGTCCATGGATGGGCAATATTTGCCTTGTAGTTTTTGTTCCATTTTCCTGATTCTACAGTAGCGATTGCACTAAGCAAATGCCGTTGGATACCCTTTTGCTTTTCCTGTTTTATCGTTTCTGTATAGCATAGATTTGTGTTGTTTTCTTGTGCCACTACACGGCAGGAAGTTCCTAAAAACGAGACAACTATAAATAAAATAGGCAAAAAACGCATGTCTGAAATAACTCCATTAAACTGTAAAAGTTAACTTATTTATGCAAAGTGTGTGCCATCTGTTGTTGTGTCTAATAAAAATTGAGTTTGACAATTAGTTGTTGAACAGTGTACTTTGTGGCTTACTTCCGAGAATATGGGTGGTTCACCCTGCCTGCGTGAAAAAAATGCGTAGGACTATCGGGACAACAACAACCGAATAGGTAAAAAAAATGAGTAATAGAATTCACGCTAAATACAAAATTGATCGCCGTTTGGGCGTAAATTTATGGGGTCGTGCTAAAAGTCCTCTTAACAATCGTGACTACCGTCCAGGTCAACATGGACAAGGTCGTAAGAAGCCTTCTGATTACGGTACTCAGTTAATGGCAAAACAGAAGCTTAAAGGATATTACGGCAATATTTCTGAAAAACAGTTTGTTAAATATTACAAAGAAGCTACTCGTCGTAGCGGTGATACTTCAGAAAATCTTATTAATATTCTTGAATGTCGTCTTGATGCAGTAGTTTACCGTATGAAATTTGTACCTACAGTTTTTGCATCTCGTCAGTTTGTTAACCACGGTCATATTCTGGTTAACGGTAAAAAGGTAACCATTCCTTCTTATGTTGTTAAAGTTGGCGACACTGTGGAAATAAAAGAAAAATCTCACCAGCTTCCAATGGTAGTTGAAGCAGGAATTTCACCTGAAAGAGACACTCCTGATTACATGGAAGTTGATCAGAAAAAATGCAAAGGTACTTTCCTTTCTATTCCAAATCTTGCTGATGTTCCTTATCCAGTACAGATGGAGCCAAATCTTGTGGTTGAATTCTATTCCCGCTGATTTGTAGGAAAATATATAAGATTAAATGGGGCTTTCTATTTAGAAATGCCCCATTTTTTTATTATAAGGAAATGTCCGTTTTTTCAAACTTATCGGCTTCTTTGTTTAGAGTTGAAAGAGAACCATCTTTAAGTGAGAAGTACCAGCCGTGTAGTTTTAGGGTTTTGTTTTGTGTTTTTTCTTTAACGAACGGGAAGGTCATTAGGTTTTTTAAGGATACTTTAATTCCTGCTTGCTCGCAAAAGATATATTTTTCTTCATTAGTCAAATCTTTTGGAATATCTTCTTTAATTTTTTTTGCAATTCTTATCCAGTCCGTTATGAAACTAAACTCTTTGTTTATGTCAATGTCATCATCAACAAGAGCTTTTATACCCCCACAATTTGAATGCCCCATTACAACAATATGTTTTACTTTCAAGTGATTAACAGCAAATTCTATTGCTGCACTTGTTCCATGGTTGCTGTCCCACATAGGCTGATACGGAGGAACTAAATTTGCAATGTTTCTAATCACAAATATATCTCCAATCTTTGCATTCGTTAATATCACAGGGTCAACTCTGGAATCACAGCAGGCAATAATCAAAGTTTTAGGAGATTGCGAAGTTTGAATATCTTTAAACGCATCACCGTCATTTAATACAAAATTCTTTTCATAAAAAACCTTATATCCTTCAAGCAATTTTTCGATTTCTGCCATTTATAATCTCTACTGTTTCATGTTAATTATATTAGAAAACATATATTTTATAATATCACATGACACAATGCTTTCTTAAAAATATTGACTTTTTTGCCTTTATAGTTCAATATTTATTGAAACGTTGAAATGAAGCTATAGAAAGATTATGTTATGCAAATTAAAGAATCTGTAAAAATATTTAATGCTTTATCTCAAGAAATTAGACTTTCTATTGTGCTTGAGCTTGTTAAGGCTGGAAAAGATGGTTTGTGTCCATGCTATCTTGTCGAGAGGTTAAATCTCACAAACAGCAACCTTTCTTTTCATCTAAAAGAGCTTGAAAATGCCGAGCTTGTTCATTCAGAAAAAAAAGGCAAATTCATTCATTACCGTGCCAACTGTGCTTTATTAAAAGAAGTCGGGGACTTTTTAATTAGCGACTGCTTATCTATTAAAGAAGAAAAATGCTGTGAAATAGGGTGTTGTGAGCATGATTAAAAAAACATTTTTTATTTTAATAGCGGGTTTGTTTTTAGTAACTGGTTTCAAGAAAACAGAGGTTGTACCTGCTCCACATAAAGTTGTTTCTTTGGATAAATCTGCTGTTTATTATTTTCATGGAAACAGGCGTTGTTTTACTTGTAGCGTCATGGAAAAGTATTCTCGAAGTGTTTACGAAGAACACTTTAAAGATAAAGTTGATTTCAAAATGGTTAATATTGACCAAAGAGAAAACAAACATTTTATTTCTGATTATAACATGCCTTTCCGTACCGTTGTTCTTGTTAAAGTCAAAGACGGAAAAGAAAATGGATATAAGGTTTTGCACGAAACATGGCAATATATTCGCAAAGAACAAGCCTTTAAAAATTATTTAAAAAAACAGATTGAGGGCTTTTTGCTCTCTGAAAACAAGGAGAATGAAAAATGATTTTAACGCTTTTTTCATCAGTTTGGCTTGGTATTTTAACATCAATCAGCCCATGTCCTTTAACGACAAACATCGCAGCAGTGTCCTTTATAGGACAGAAAGTTGAAAATCCTTTTTCTGTTTTTTTATCAGGTGCTTTATATACATTGGGACGTATTGTTTTTTATGTTTTGCTTGGATTTTTACTTTCTTTAGGTGTTAGTTCTGTTCCTTTGGTTTCACAGTTTTTACAAGCTAATATATATTATATTTTTTCACCGTTTTTAATCGTTTTTGGACTTATGCTTTTAGGTTTAATAAAGCTTGATTTTCTTCTTGTTAAAATAGGAACTCCTGATTTTTTAACCAAAGGTGGGTTGTTTAATTCTCTGTTAATAGGGATTTTATTTGCCGCTGCTTTTTGCCCTATATCTGCCGCTCTGTTTTTTGGCAATATTATTCAGAATAAAATAAACGCTGTTTCTTTAATAGGATATGGAGTTGGGACTGGACTTCCTGTTCTTATTCTGTCGTTTGTGATTGCTTTTAGTGCTAAATCCATAAGTAAAACACATGCAAAACTGGTTCTTTTTGAAAAAATAGCAAGAAAAATTACAGGTGTTTTGTTTGTTGTTGCAGGAGTTTATACTTTGACTTCCGTTCTTGGGATAAGCTTAAATGTATTCTCATGGTTTACGCTGCTTGCGAATTATTTGATATATGATTTAGCTGGATTATCTGCTGAAACTCATCTTGGGCAGTCTTTGCATTTCTTTGTTGAAGATGTCGCAAAAATATTCTTTCTTCTTGCAGTCGTAACAACAACAGTTTCGTTTTTCAGGTCAAAACTTAATTCTGAAAAAGTACGTGAATATTTGGAAGGTAAGCCAAAATCTATAGCTTATATTCTTGCTGTTTTATTAGGAGCAATTACTCCGTTTTGTTCCTGCTCATCAATTCCATTGTTTATAGGATTTATAGAGGCAGGGATTCCTTTCGGAGTAACAATGGCTTTTCTTATAACGTCCCCTATGATTAACGAGATTGCAATACTGGTCTTTGCATCTGTTGTAGGTTGGAAACTTGCTGGAATTTATGTTTTAACAGGAATGGGGATAGGTCTTCTTGGTGGCTGGCTGATGGAAAAATTCGGGCTTGAAAAATATGTAGAAAGCTATGTCTATGATATTCGTATGGGCAAAGCAAAAATTGCTGTAAACGCTATTTCAACGTTCAAAGAAAGACTTTCATATGCTGTTTCATATGCTGCTGATATTATCAAGAAAATCTGGCTGTATATTATCATCGGCATTGGTATTGGAGCTTTTCTGCACGGATATGTCCCACAAGATTTTTTTGAAAAATATGCTGGAGCTGATAATTTCTTTGCTGTTCCTTTGGCTGTTATTTTCGGTATTCCGCTTTATTCTAATGCAACAGGCGTGATTCCAATAGCAGAAGCTTTATTGGGTAAATCAGTTCCTATCGGCACAGTTCTTGCCATGATGATGAGTGTGGTGGCAATTTCTTTACCAGAGATGATTATTTTACGTAAAGTTCTAAAAGCAAGGCTGCTTGCTTATTTTGCTTTGTTCTTATTTTTTGCATTTATCTCAGTCGGATATTTATATAACTGGATTTTTTAATAAAAGGATAAAAAATGACCGATAAAGCTCAAGGAATATCTTTTTTTGAAAAAAATCTAACTGTATGGGTGATATTATGTATTATTGCTGGCGTGTTAATTGGTAAATATATTCCAGAGATTCCTTTTACGCTTAAGAAATTTGAATACGCAAATGTGTCAATACCGATAGCTATACTTATATGGATGATGATTTTTCCTATGATGCTGAAGATTGATTTTACCAGCATTTTACAATGTGCAAAACAACCAAAAGGTTTAACAATTACTCTTATTGTTAATTGGCTGATTAAGCCTTTTACCATGTATGGAATTGCTTATTTATTTTTTAAAATCGTTTTTGACAGCTTTATTTCTCCTGAACTCTCAAACCAATATTTAGCAGGAGCGATTCTTTTAGGTGCAGCTCCTTGTACAGCAATGGTATTTGTCTGGAGTCATCTTACAAAAGGAGATCCTGCATATACATTGGTTCAGGTGGCTATTAATGACATAATTATTTTACTGGCTTTTACGCCAATTGT
>DAOWDM010000036.1 GCA_030639035.1 Alphaproteobacteria bacterium | reverse complement strand
GCAAGCAGATTGACGTGAAGGTTCGTTGCCCATGATTCATATGTAGCTGTTTTGATAGAGTCGCAAATAAAAGTTGATGCGTTATTCACAAGACAGTCAATTTCACCAAAAGCATCATTTGTTTGTGAGATTATGGCAGGCATTTCTTCATGTTTTGATAAGTCGCCATTTATAGCAACAGCTTTGCCTCCGCCTGTTTTTATTTTTCTCGCAAGTTGTTCTGCTTCATGTTTAGAGGTGTTGTAGTGTATTGCTACAGCCCACTTTTTTTTTGCAAAAGAAAGAGCTATAGCTTTACCTATTCTTTTTGCAGCCCCAGTGATTAAAACCGTTTGTGTGTTGTTTTTAGTAACAATCAAAACGAATAGCCATTTTGAGATATATAGCATTGTGCTGCGATGTAACCACAGTAAAGGACAAAGAAAAGTCCTCCTTCAGCCCGTGTTAGCATGTTTTTTGTTAACATAAGCGGAAATAGCAGAATCGTTGTTGCTATCATGATCCATATGTCAAAATGTGCAATTTGTGATGGGACTGGAATATCAATAATTGTTGATGTAATGCCCATAATGCACAGCATGTTCCAGATGTTACTGCCCAAAACATTGCCAAGAGCCATACCTGGCTGACGGCGTAAAGCCGCTATTGCTGAAGTTGCAAGTTCAGGTACAGAAGTCCCAAACGCAACAAGAGTCAAACCAATAATTTCCTCTGAAACACCAAATGATTTAGCGAGGTCTACTGCTCCATCAACCAAAAATTCAGCACCAATAACTACGCCAGCTAGACCACCTATTGTTGCTACTATAATTGCTGCCCATGATTTGTTTTTAAGGTCTTCGAGTTCTTTTGTCTCGTGAACATGTAGTTCAACGCTGTCTTTTCCTCTGCATTCACGTTTATATGAATAATAGATGAAAATAAGCAGCATCAAAATCATCATAAACCCATGCCATTGCAGGAAAGTTCCAGTCAAAGCAATGGTTGTGAAAATAGCAGTAACTATATAAAGTGTTGCAAAATCACGAAAAAAATCTTCTCTGTTGCATGTAACAGGGCGAATAATTGAAGTTGCACCAAGTATAAGCAGAATGTTTGCGATGTTGCTTCCAACTATATTGCCTACAGAAAGCCCAGAAGCTCCATTTAACGCAGCTCCAACGCTTACGACAAGCTCTGGTGCTGAAGTTCCAAAAGCAACTACAGTCAAGCCAATAACAAGAGGCGAAACGTTTAATCTCTCTGCAAGGGCAACAGAACCTCTAACAAGAAATTCCGCTCCACCTAATAGAAGAATAAACCCTAAAATTACATAATAATATGCCATACAAATTTACTACAGCTAAATGGATATAATTGTATTTAATAACAGTTACTTGGTGTAAAGAGAAGAGATATTTGAACTTTTTATGAAATTTTATGCATTTTAGCTCATTTTACAGCTTTTATAGATGCCAAGTTCTGAATTTTCCAGTCTGTGCAGTTCGTCCCTGAGTTTTGCTGCTGTTTCAAATTCTAGGTTCATTGCGGCTTTATACATTTGCTTTTCAAGCTTTGCTATTGCTTTTTTCAATTCTTTGCCGACAGGAATATCTGTAGCAATGTCTACTGAAACGTAATCTTGATTGCATATAGAATTAACTATATCAGGGATTTTTTTAACAATGCTTTCAGGAGTAATTCCATTTTCAGAGTTGAAATTTTGTTGTTTTTCACGTCTGCGGTCTGTTTCTGTTATTGCATATGTAAGGGAATCTGTCATTTTGTCAGCGTATAGAATGACTCTGCCTTCAACATTCCTAGCTGCTCTTCCTATAGTTTGAATCAGCGACCTCTTAGAGCGTAAAAAGCCTTCCTTATCTGCATCTAAAATTGCAACTAAAGCACATTCTGGAATATCCAGCCCTTCCCTTAATAGGTTGATTCCGACAAGAACATCAAACTCTCCAAGCCGTAAATCCCTTATGATTTCTATACGCTCCAAAGTCTTTATATCAGAGTGCAGATAACGAACTTTTATTCCATTTTCAGACATATATTCAGATAAATTTTCTGCCATGCGTTTTGTGAGAGTTGTTACTAAAACTCGCTGTTTCTTTGCCGCACATTCTTTGCATTCGGCAAGCAAATCATCTACTTGAGTTGTTACAGGTCTTATAATGCACACAGGGTCTATAAGCCCTGTCGGTCTGATAATCTGCTCGGTAAAAGCACCGTCTGTCTGCTCCATTTCCCAAGCTCCAGGAGTTGCAGAAGTATGTATTGTTTTAGGTCGCATTATTTCCCATTCTTCAAATTTCAAAGGGCGGTTGTCTTTGCAACTTAAAAGCCTGAAACCGTGTTCTGACAGAGTGCTTTTACGGCTTGCATCTCCTTTATACATTGCTCCTAATTGCGGAATTGTAACATGGCTTTCATCAATGAACAGCAGTGCATTTTTTGGCAGATATTCAAACAGGGTAGGGGGAGGTTCTCCTGCATTTCTACCTGTAAGATAGCGTGAATAGTTTTCAATGCCTTTGCAGTGTCCTGTAGTTTCCAGCATTTCCAAATCAAAGTTTGTGCGTTGTTCTAATCGCTGTGCTTCAAGAACTTTGTTGTTGTCATAAAGCTGTTTAAGTCTTTCTTTCAGCTCTATTTTAATATTGACAATAGCTTGTGAAATAGCAGGTTTTGGCGTTGCGTAGTGGCTTGCAGGGTATATTTTTATTTCTTTTAAAGATGCTGTTTTTTTACCTGTCAAAGGGTCAAATTCATTGATTGTTTCAAGCTCGTTCCCGAAAAAAGACAGCCTCCATGCTCTGTCTTCATAATGAGATGGGAAAATTTCTATAACATCGCCACGAACTCTGAAAGAACCTCTGGAAAAATCAATGTCATTTCTTTTGTATTGAAGCTCTACAAGTTTTTTCAGCAGTGAGCGTTGTTTCATTTCTTGCTCAACAGCAAGGCTAAACACCATTTTTGAATAAGATTCAACGCTTCCGATACCGTAAATACATGATACCGAAGCAACTATGATTACATCTGTTCTTTCTAATAAAGAACGTGTTGCAGAATGACGCATTCTGTCTATTTGTTCATTTATAGCAGAGTCTTTTTCTATATAAGTATCAGTGCGTGGAATATAGGCTTCAGGCTGATAATAATCATAATAAGAAACAAAATATTCCACTGCATTGTCAGGAAAAAACTCTTTCATCTCACCATAAAGCTGAGCTGCAAGAATTTTATTTGGGGCAAGAATCAAGGCTGGTTTTTTCTGCCTATTGATTATTTCTGCTACTGTAAAAGTTTTTCCAGAGCCTGTAACACCAAGCAGAACTTGGTCTTTCTCACTGTTTTCAAGACCTTTGACAAGCTCTAAAATAGCCTCAGGCTGATCTCCAGCAGGTATAAAACCAGAAACTAGATTATAGCTTGCTTGTGTTTCTGTGGCAGGACGCTCATATAAAGGAAAAGTAATTGTCATCAGGATTTTATTATTACTACATTACATATGAAAAATGCCCTACAGATTGTAGAGCATTTTTATTAAGATACAACGTGCAATCCGCTTATTTCTGTTTTGAAGCAGCTTTGATTTGGGCTTGAGCGTTTTTAATTAATTCAGCTTCAGATTCTTTTTTAGCTAATTCAGCGTCTTTTTTAGCATTATCAGTATCAACTTGTTCATGTTTTTTTGATCTGCGAATGCATGCTTTTTTAACTTTATCAGATGAAAACCTAGCATTTGTAAGGTCAGCACCAGTCATTTTTGCCCCTTTAAATTTAGCCCCATAAAGGGCAGTTTTTTCAAGGTTAGCTTTCTCAAGATTTGCTCCTTCAAGGTTAGCCCATTCAAGGTTAGCTTCTTCAAGATCCGCTCCTTTAAGATTTGCTCTTTCAAGGTTAGCCCTTTCAAGGTTAGCCAATTTAAGGCTAACGCCTTCTTTAACAGCAAGCTCAACGCATTCTTTAAGGCTTTTTACTTTTGCTTCAAAAAGAAAATCTCCATCAATATCTTTTATTTTGTGTATTTTCTTAAATAGCCCCATAACGTTTTTTCCTGCTTAAAGTTATCTGCTTTAGTAATCCTTACATAAGAGTTTCTACTCTTATGTAAGGATTAAAGCATAGTTTTATTTTTTTGTCAACAAGGATATTTTGTGTCTGTTTTTATGTTTTGTAACAAAGAATTATGCTTTTATTTTAAAATGACAACAGCCCTTAAAACATGGAGTCAAATGCTTTAAGGGCTGAAGTTTATTTAATATTAGATGAATTTTAACGATTGTTAGCCATGTTTTTCATTGCATGGATTCTAATAGCTTCATTCGTATCTTTTTTTGTTTTAATACCGCTTGGAAAAGTTTTAATGCCATCTTTTATGAAATCGGTTACCTTTTTAAAAGGTTTTCCTGCTATTTCCAAAGTAGCTCCTACGCTTGCTTTAACAAAACGTTTTCCTGCATCTTTAGCAGCATTATCTATACCAGCTTTTTTCTTACGATTTTTAGCGTCTTTTTGAAGTTCTTTTAAATCAGCTTTTAAAGCCTTATCTTTATTAATCTTTTTTATCTCTTTAATGTTTTTCAAAGCACCTTTGATATCTTTATTGACAAGACATTCAACACAAGCTTCAACAGCAGAATTTAGACCTGCTTCTTTTTTGAGTTTTTCTGCTTCTTTAGAAATATCCTTTATGCCAGACTTTTCATTAAGTTCAATAAGTGTGTCAACAGCTTTTCCAACACCTTCATTCTTAAGATGCTTTTCAAAAATTTCCAACGATTCGTAAAGAGCATCTGAAATAGCGGTTACAATTTCATTTTTAATTCTAGACATTTTTTGACTCCATAAGTATTTGTTGTTTAATAGATTAAAACACAGCTCTGTTTTTTTGTCAACAACATCTGTGTTTTAGTCCACTGTTTCTTTTTATGTATGTTTTTGTAGCAGGACGCTCATATAAAGGAAAAGTGATTGTCATCAGAATTTTATTAGTGTTACTCTATTTAAAGTATTTATATTAGATAAACAGCAGGGAATTCAATGTCAATTATTGCGGATAGACTTTCAGTCATTAAACCATCGCCAACACTTGCCGTTTCACAAAAAGCTACAGAGCTGAAAGCTGAGGGGCGGAATATTCTTAATCTTGGAGCTGGTGAGCCTGATTTTGACACTCCTGAACATATAAAGAAATCTGCGAAAGAAGCTATTGATAATGGGGAAACAAAATACACAGTAGTTGCTGGCATACTTCCTTTGCGTAAAGCTATTTGCGATAAGCTAAAGCGTGAAAATGGGCTTGATTATAAACCTGAGCAGATTTCAGTTGCCAGCGGTGGAAAGCAGTCTATTTTTAACGCAATGATGGCTACAATAAATACAGATGATGAAGTTATTATTCCTGCTCCATACTGGGTTAGTTATCCAGATATAGTGCTTTTAGCAGGAGGAAAACCTGTTTTTGTTTCATGTACTGAAAAGGAAGGGTTTAAGCTTACAGCTTCTGCTCTTCGCAAAGCAATAACTCCAAAAACCAAATGGCTGATGTTAAATTCTCCGTCCAATCCAACTGGTGCGGCATATACTAGGCAGGAATTAAAAGCCATAGCAGACGTTCTGCTTGAAAACCCTCATGTATGGGTGATGACAGACGATATGTATGAGCATATTGTTTATGATGATTTCAAGTTCACAACCATTGCCGAGGTAGAGCCAAAACTTATGGACAGGACTCTTACTTTGAATGGTTTATCTAAGGCTTTCTCAATGACAGGCTGGCGTATTGGTTATGCCGCAGGTTCTGTTGAAGTAATTAATGCAATAAATAAAATACAATCTCAAAGCACAACTCATGCTTCTTCTATGTGTCAAGCTGCAGCTGTAACTGCACTTAATGGCTCAATGGACTTTATGAAAGAGCGTGCTGAGATATTTAAAAAACGCCGTGATATGGTGGTTTCTATGCTGAACGAGACTAAAGGTCTTAAATGTTTAGTTCCAGAAGGTGCATTCTATGTATATCCTTCTTGTGAAGGCTGTATAGGCAAGACAACTCCTGACGGAAAAAAAATTGAAACTGACAGCGATTTTGTCGCATGTTTGCTGGAAAGCGAAGGAGTGGCTTCTGTGCAGGGTGAAGCGTTTGGGCTGTCTCCTCATTTCAGGATTTCTTATGCAACTTCTACAGAGGTGCTAAAAGAAGCTTGTGAAAGAATACAGCGTT
>DAOWDM010000197.1 GCA_030639035.1 Alphaproteobacteria bacterium | reverse complement strand
GGGTGTTAAATTTTGGTTGAATATTTTTAAATGGAAGATTTAGTGTTCCATGTAAGTTATACGCTTGAATTTCAACAGAATTCTTACTTTTTATGACTTTATAAAAATCTTTGTTTCCAACAAGATATATAATCAACTCACGGGCTATTTTGTTTGGATTTGTAATATAAATTCTATTTAGTTCTTTCTTAAAAGCATCTAAAACAGGAACATATACAGTTGAATGGTAGTCTCCAAGAGAACTCCATTTTTCTGTACTATTACTTTTGATTTTAATATCTTTTAAGGGGTCTAATATTTCTCTGATTTCTTTAAAATAATTATCTGAGCAATTAACTCCAAGCCATTTTTTTCCAAAATCAATCTTATTTGATAACCTTGAATGTTTTACTGCGTGGTGATTATTTTTAGCAGAAACACCTATTTCCCATTTTTGAACAAGCCTAATCGCTACAACATCTCTTACATCACCTGACTGACCTTTCTGGTCAGTCAGTATTTCTAATTGTAGAACATCGTCTTCATTTATATCATTTGAAAGTCGTGGTTCAATATCCATAAGAAAATTTACAGCAAAACTAGCTGTTAATAAATATTTACCCTGTTCTTGACTGTTAAACATATCAAAACATTTTTTTGCTGTTTCATGTGCATTATTTTTAATAACTTCAACATTGGTTTTGTCATCTAATTTTTCTTTAAATTCTTTTAAAATAGCATATTCAAATGCTTTTCCATTTGTCATTTGAGTGGATATTTTTGCCATTTTTATTTTACCTTGTTTTAATTGGCTTGTTATGTTGTGAGTTTAACAAGAAAAGTTATTAAGAGGAAGTATCATAACTTTTTAAATGCTTTTTTTTAGCCCTAGCCTTTGCACTCCTTTTTCCTAACTCTGACATGGCTTGTCTTATCATTTCTTTTTTTAGGGCTTCATCGTTTATATTTTTAACGGTATCTGAAGCGGTTTCGCTATAGGTTTTAACCGTTGGATTTAACGGTTCAACGGTTGGTTGGACGGTTGGATTAACCGTTGCTATGCCGTTGTTTAACGGTGGTTTTTCGTTTTTTGGTGTTTTCTTGTCTTCTAACAATTGCTTGTTTTCGGATTTTAGTTTTTTTACTCCGTTTATAACAACAATGACTGCTCCAATGGCTATTACTGGAACAATTGTTGCTGGATTGATGAAGCCTATTAAAGAGGCTAATAGGGTAGGTTGTTTTGCTATTTCTTTTATATCGTTATGATTCATAGTTTTTTCCTTAAAGTTTGTTTGATTAAGATAGTGTCCCACCGTCCCGCTACCTAAGGCGGGGGACAGCGGGACAGTTAAAAGTTATAGTAAACCGTCGCTTTGAGCCTTTGATTTCCAACGGTGTACGGTTGATTTTCCTATAGATAGTTCTTCGGCAATATCACGCATAGAAACACCGTCTTTCATCATTTCAACGGCTTTCCTATAGGCTATATCGCCTTGTTCCCATTTCCATTTAAGAAGGTCGTTTTCACTGTGAAGGGTTGCTTCTATATCTTGAGCCATTTCACCGCTTAAATGTCTTGCTTTGGTGTATTGCACAAGAATTTTAGTTGCTCCTTCACCTTGAAGAAAATCTTCTGGTCGTTTGAGTCTGATAACAGCATCCATAACATCTTCTTTTTTATGACTGCCTCGTTGCTTGCCTTCTTTGTTTGCATGATGAATAAAGACAAGGGAACGTCCTCTTTTACGGTGTTGAACAGCCCATTCTTGAATCGGAGCCCATGACTCTGCTTCGTTTTCATTGCCTGTACGGTCAAAAGTCGAGATGTTATCAATAAATATTACCTTTGGATTAGATGCTTCTATAAGCTCGTTTATTTGGTCTCGTCCTTCTTTAGTGCCTATATCAGGGATATAGTCATTTTCCTGACAATCAGGCGTATAGAGATTTAACGGTGCTTTTGTAGGCTTGCCTCCAGATAGCTTATGTAGTCGCTCTTGTATGGCTGTGGCTTGCATTTCACCGTCCAGATAAAGGACAGGAACGGCTTCTTCTGCTACATAACAAAGAAAATCTTCACCGTTAGCCAAAGCAAGAGCACAAGACAAAGCAAAAAATGTTTTGCCAATGCCACGATCTGCAAAAATCATGTTAATTGAGCCTTCAGGCAACCAAGGAAATAAAAGCATGTGTCTTTTTGGAAGTTTTAAGCTCTTAAAGTCATTTACAGCAATCAATTTATGCTTGTGCTTCGTTACAATAAATTTCCATGATGCAGGAATGTTTTCTGTATTATCGTGCATGTATTGCTCAAAAGAGGATTTAATAATCCTTATTGATGAATGATTGTGCAGACTGTCTAGTTCATTCCAGTTTGATAGTTCAGGAATAGTTTTTAGATAGTCGCAAATATCGC
>DAOWDM010000225.1 GCA_030639035.1 Alphaproteobacteria bacterium | reverse complement strand
AAAATGACATCAGGTCTTTATTAATCCAGATTCCGCTTATTTTCTTTTTTTTATACACAACCGCTTTTGTACTAGGTCCGCGTACGACCATGATGACATCACCTGGTTCTCCGTCTGTAGCTCCGAATAAAAGCACTTCTGTACCTGAAAAACCTGTTGTAACAGCAACGAGATGTTTGGATAAGTCAACAACAATAGGCTGGTCAGCACTTGCTGTGCTGCAAAACAAAATAAACAGCAATGCAGAAAAACAACACCTCATCTGCCTGCTCCTATTGAAAACAGCTCTAAAGGAGTCGAAACAAGTCCATTTACAAGGTTAAAAGTTACAATAAGAACCAGTATTGCTAAAAGAATCCTTAATTGTTCGCTTCTTAGTTTTCCTCCTAGCCTGATTCCTACTTGTGCTCCAAGCGTGCTACCACAAAGCAAAAGCAGTGCTAGAACTATATCGACGGTTTGATTGACAGTAGCTTGTAATATTGTTGTATTGGCAGAAACAAACATAATTTGAAACAGTGAAGTGCCAATTGCAACTTGCGTAGGCATTCCAAGAAAATAAATCATGATAGGAACCATAATTATAGAACTAATTCCCATAATGGCGATGATTATACCAACAATAAAGCCTAGAATTATTGGCAGTAAAGCACTGATATAAAGCCTTGATTTGCGAAACCGTGTTTTAAAAGGCAGCCCGTGCATCCATGTATGCCTCCCTGGACCTCGCACCAAGGCAGCAGCTCCGCTGCGTCGTCTTTTAAAAATAGACCGTGTGCTTTCTACAAACATAAGACTGCCAATAAGCCCCAGAGTTAAGACATAACAAAGCTTAATAATCAAATCTATCTGACCAAGAGTCTTTAAAAATCCAACCATTTGAACGCCGATAAAAGAACCTGCTATTCCTCCTGCTAGAAGCAGAACGCCCATTTTTATATCAACATTGCCACGTCTAAATTGAGCAATAGCTCCAGAAAATGAAGAGGCTACAATCTGGTTGATTCCAGTTGCAACTGCGACTGAAGGGGGGACGCCAATAAAAATCAGAAACGGAGTCATCAAAAAACCTCCGCCAACTCCAAACAAGCCTGAAATACAGCCAATGGCTGCTCCCATTCCTAGAAGGAGAAACACATTAACCGACATTTCAGCAATAGGAAGATATATCAGCAAAGAATTGTCCTATTTCAAAAGTATATTGCTAACTTCTTGAAGCTGTGTGCGTGCTCGCAACAGATAAAAACCTTGTGCAGCCAAATGACTTGGCAATATTTGACTGTCAGGAGTGCTGTTAATTATTACCATAGGCTGCAGTTTGGCCGCTAATTTCATAGAATGAAGCATTTCTGACCATACATTGCTAAGTTCTTTGTCTTTCAAGATAGCTTCAAAATCTTTCCCAAGCTCTCGCAAAACAAGATAGTAAGCATAAAGATGCCCCTTTGTAGAATAAAAAACATCGTCAGAATTAAAATCAAAAAACTGACCAGAACCTTTTTCTATTTGTTTATCAATAATGGCTGATGAAGAACCAAGGTCTTTGGAAATACGGTTCAAAGTTTCCATCAAATTATCTGCTCGTTTTTCAAAAACAGCACTGCCTTCAGACAGGCGTTTATTGTAAGCCAGTAGAGCTTTTCTCGCAGCCATATACTGCTTTGTTGAAGAAGCTGTAGGCATAAATGAGACAGAAGGGTCAATTATCCATACTGTACCTGGGTATTTTAACAGTCCTGCTGCTTTATCTAAATCTTTGTCTACCTGACTAGAGCCTCTGGTGCGTCCTAGCTGGTCTGAAAGCTCTATTGCAAAACGGTACAGAGCCTTGACAATTCCCATCTGGAAATTAGGCATATTATCAAGAGCGGACGCAGGAAAGAAAAACGGAGCATTTGCCGTCCAGCTAGTATCTTTGACCTCTCGCAATATAAGGTCTGCTGTTAAAGCTACTGCATTTGAGCCGTTTTCAGGAACTTCTATAGCATTATAATCTGTGTCATCGTTAATCTCGTGAATTACTGCCATTCCAAGCGGATAATACAGCAGCATTATAAAGCCAACAACTAAAGCTATCTGTTTCCAGCATTGTGAAAAAAACACAAATGCTTTTTCCTTGAATTTAAAATCGTTTTCAAAAGTTTTAAACTTTAAAAAGTCTTTTGATGATAGCAATTTCTTTAACATAAAAAAACCTAACCGCATAAGATTGCTTCGAGGCTAAATCCTCTCGCAATGACAACTCGTTATTATACAGTTAATCCCTAAGGAATCCAACAGTATCATAAACTTCCTTAATAACAGGCTCAGCTATAACCCTTGCACGTTCCGCACCTTTTCTTAAAACATCATCAATATAACTGGTATCTTTCATCAATTTTGACATTTCGGAGCTTATTGGTTCAAGAACAGAAACTGCCAAATCTGTAATATCTTTTTTAAATTCAGAGAATTGTTTGCCTTCAAGTTCAGGCAGAACTTTCTCAACAGTAGAATCTTTAAGAGCTGCATAAATACCGATAAGATTCACAGCTTCTGGACGACCTTCAAGCTCTGCCATTGTAGACGGCAACGGTAGCGGGTCAGTTTTTGCCTTGCGTAATTTTTTCGCTATTGCATCAGCATCATCAGTCATGTTGATACGAGAATATTCTGATAAATCCGATTTGCTCATTTTTTTCGAGCCGTCTCTTAAACTCATAACCCTTGCACCTGCACCTAAAATCAAAGGCTCAGGTATTGGAAAAACTTCCTTTTTAAAATCAGTATTGAATTTTTTAGCTATATCACGAGTAAGCTCAAGATGTTGTTTCTGGTCATGCCCAACAGGAACATGCGTTGCTTTGTAAGCAAGAATATCAGCCGCCATAAGATTCGGATAAGCAAACAGCCCAACAGAAGAATTTTCTTTATCTTTTCCAGCTTTTTCCTTGAATTGTGTCATTCTGCCAAGCCAGCCTAGACGAGCAACACAGTTTAAAACCCAAGCAAGTTCAGCATGTGCAGAGACTCTGCTTTGGTTAAACAGAATGTTTTTTTCAGGGTCAATACCAGATGCAATCATTCCAACCGCAAGCTCACGAGTGTTTTTTCTAAGCTCCTCAGGGTCTTGCCATACTGTGATAGCGTGCATATCCACCATGCAGAAAATACATTCAAATTCGTTTTGAAGGTTTACCCAATTACGGATAGCTCCAAGATAATTGCCAAGATGAAGATTGCCTGTAGGCTGAACTCCAGAAAAAATACGTTTCAGGTCTTTTTTTTCTATAAAAGCCATGTTTAATCCTATGTTTTAAATTACTTTATTAAGTATTCCTGTAACTTTTTCCGTTATGCTGAACTTGATTCAGCATCCATTCTTCTTTCTTTATCACCCAAAAAGGTGGATCCTGAATCAAGTTCAGGATGACAAAGTAGCGTTATAATTAAATTACTATATCAAGCAAGGTCAAGACTTTCTAAACCGTTTGAAATCATTAATAGAAACAGCTTTGGTTATTAAAGCCATAAGTGCAAAAGCCCCCATTCCTGAAAACACCAAAACAGACAACACCGATGCTTTAATAAACAACGTATCTAAAAGCCAATCTCCAAGCCATTCATTAGCAAAATAAAGCTCGAGTTTTAATACTAAAACCATAATCAGGCTTGAAAAAACAATTCCTGTCATACGTTTGCGAACCCTGTTGTCAAGCTTGAAAAAACCTTTGCGTTTTAAGATGAAAGCCAGCATTAATCCACTAGACCATGCTGAAATTGCTGTTGCTGCTGCAATTCCTACATGACCGAAAGGTATCATCAATATCAGATTGAGAACAATATTTATCACCAAAGCAACGCCTGCTACACGCACTGGAGTTGCTGTATCTTCTCGGGCAAAGAATCCAGAAGCAAAAACTTTAATCAGGACATAAGCAGGAAGACCAGCAGCAAAAGCTGTCAAAGCAGAAGAGGTCGCTGTAGTTTCCTTTATCCCAAAAGCCCCTCTTTCAAACAGCACGGAAACTATAGGAACGGCTATTGTCATCAACGCCATAGCAGCAGGAATTGTAAAAAACAAAGCAAACTCCAACGCCCTGTTTTGACTGTGAAGAGCCTCTTCTTTCGTTCCCGCACGTATTTGTCTTGATAAAATCGGGAGCAGGGCAGTGCTGACAGCTACTCCAACTACTCCCAAAGGCATTTGGTTAACCCTGTCGGCATAGTACAGCCACGAAACAGCACCAGATGCAACAATAGTCGCAAGAATCGTATCAACCAGTAAATTTATCTGATAAACACCAGCTCCAATAACTCCAGGGAGGATTCTTTTCAGCATCAACTTTACATGCGGAGAAAATTTTGGCTTGATAATTCTCACCATTATTTTATTGCGTCTAGCATGATATATCAGCCACAAGAACTGAATAACACCAGCAGCAAAAACACCAATGGAAAGTGCATGAGCCGTTGTTTCTGTTATGGGGGAAAGAAGAATGAGAGAAGCTATTAACGTTAAATTCAAAAGAATTGGAGCAGCGGCTGGAGCTGCAAATTTTCCAACGGAATTTAAAACTCCAGCTAAAAGCGATACCAAAGAAATGAAAAATAAATACGGAAAAGTAATTCTGGAAAGCTCTGCTGCCAGTTCGATTTTACCCTCAATAGCATCAAACCCAGGGGCGATTATATAAATTGCCCAAGGCATGAAAATTTCAGCAAGAATAACTACAACTAAAAGCAAAGTTGCTAAAACAGAAAAGGCTTCACTGGCAAACTGTTTTGCTTTTTCCTTACCTTCTTTTTCAAGTAAACTGGAAAATAAAGGAACAAAAGCAGCGTTAAAAGCTCCCTCTGCAAAAAGACGACGAAACAGATTCGGTAGTTTAAAAGCTACAAAAAATACATCTGATAAAAAACCAGCTCCAAGAAAATTAGCTATCAGAATATCACGAACAAAACCAGTAACACGACTTATCATCGTGAAACTTCCTACGGTTGCTATGGAGCGAATTAAACTCATGTTTTTTCTCTTAAAAAAGAAACAATTACTCCGATGTCATTCTCAGCCAGAATGGCTGAGAATCCAGAATGTTTATAAGAAAGTCTGGATTCCCGAACCTTTGATTCGAGAATGACAATCGAGGGACACTTTTTGATTTACAGCTAAACGCAAAACGTTCTAATTCCCAAAACGTCATCTAAATTTTTAAGTAACATATACATTACTGACAATAAAATAAAAACCGTAAACAACAAAAAGCCGACTTTATAATAAAGTCGGCTTTTTTGGAGACTTATCAGATGCTAAAAACTCTGTATTTATCGTCCACCTTTTTCCATAGCTTCGTTCACAAAATTCTTTATATTTTTTGGAACTTTTATAATCCTTTCTAGCAAAGCAGGTTTGTCGTTTAAGACGCTTCTAATGCTATCTAGCAACACCGCTGCTCCACCAATAAACATGCCAGCTTCAACAACATCAACAGAAGCATTTGAGACAAGGGTAGAAGCAAGAGCTGCACACACAGTCATAGTGCCAACAACAACCAAACGATCAGCTGAATCCATTTTGTCAATACTATTGCTTATAGATTTCCCTTCCAACATTTTTGCTGCACCGCATATGAAAGTTTTAATGCTACCTTTTTTAGCAAAACTTTCTACAGCTTGCTTTGCTTCTGGTGCTGTTTTTATAGGTTCACGTATTATACCTAATGCATCTGTTTCTGTCACAGTCATCTTTCATTATCCTTTGATAAAACTAACTCTTGATACAAACTATATTACAAACAAGTTTTCTTGTCTAGTTTTTTGTCAAAACAGCAAAAAACTAATCATCATCAGGAGTTTTTATATTTAATGCTGTTAAAGGCAGTGTTTCGACATGACGTACTGGGACGAAATATTCTCTTTCTACATCATCTTCATTTGATTCTACCATAAGAACTTCATTTATAGAGTTTAAAGTTTCCCAAAGTTCAGCATGTAAATAATCAAGAACTATAATTTCACCTTTTGCTCTGTAATAAAGAGCATGTTCTTTGCCGTCATATATGATTACTGGTTTTTCAGGTTCGCTATTTCGATAGCGTATGGAAAACATAATCTCGTTGTTTTCATTTTTATAAACATCATAAAAATTTTCCTGCTCCGCCATGTTGTTCCTCATTAGTTTTTATTTAATTGTTCTAGAGTCTCTTTTGAAATTGGAAGTTTTTTGACATGCTGAACATCAGCAAAATATTCACGCATGATTTCTTCACCATCAACTTCAGCAATTAAAACTTTTTCTACGGCTGATAATTTATCATGAATAGCGGAATTTAAATGACCTAGAACTATAACGTTTTCACCTGCTCTGTAAAACAAAACGTGTTCTTTCCCATCATATACAATTTTAGGGTTTTTAGGTTTTTCTTTTCTGTAGCGAAGACCAAAAAGCATTTCGCCGTCTTCATTTACATAAGCGTCGTAATTACCTTCAAAATCAACCATATTATAGCTCCCTCAGGGACTTACAATATAGATTGTTTTTCATTGAAGCAACGAAATTAACGATTCTTTTTATTACGCTTGCTAAGTAAATAGCGGTTGATTGAGACACCAACAGACATGCCTGTTGCATAAGCAGCCACAGGATTGCCAGTTGCAGCACCGACAAATGTTCCTGCAGCAAGTCCCACTGTATAACCAATAGCAATTGTTTTGAATCCTACTTCAAAATCTTTTGCGTTCTGTTCGATTTTTTCTTTTAATGAGCTATGGCTTAATTGATTCTTTTCTACTTTTGTGCCGTTAGCATAAGCTGTAACTTTTTTGTTTTTTGAAAAATGCTTAATAATTTTACCGCATACAATTGAACCTACGGCTACTCCTGCCGCACGACCAAGGACAATATTTCCTCCAGTAGCCATTGTAACAGCTGCTGTTGTAGAAAAAGAAGCTCCCATTATTGCCACACTGGCATATACGTTGATATTCTTGGAAACTTTTTTAACAGCATAAGCAACAATGCGATGTTTTAAATCATTAGACTCTGCTTTTTTTCCATTAGGATAAGCAGTAACATTCTTGCCTTTGAACAAGGTAGAAATAAGATTTTTGCTAGAAGAATTTACCATATTTGAAGTTTATCAATGTTCGTCTATTTCGTCAACCACCATTGTTCTTGACTTTGAAGCGTTGTTTTCTCATAAAAGATGTTGGATTTTTATTAATTTGAATGTAGCAAAACCTTGGTAAATAAAAAACTCTATATACAAACTTATGGCTGTCAGATGAATGTTTATGATTCTGAGCGTTTATTCGATGTTCTTGCTCCTTTGGGGTATGAGGAAGTAGATGCTCCAGATGATGCGGACATGATTATTTTCAACACCTGTCATATAAGGGAAAAAGCAACTGAAAAAGTCTTTT
>DAOWDM010000037.1 GCA_030639035.1 Alphaproteobacteria bacterium | reverse complement strand
TGTTGCTGTGAATGTTTTAAAAAAAGAAAAAACTTTAACATCAAGGATTGATGATTTTGTTAAAAGCAAGCCGTTTATTGCATCAACGGTAGCAGCTGTAGGTAAAGCTCTTGTATCTCGCGGCATTTCAGATATGGAAAAAGACCACAGTAAAGGAACGATAGAAATGGCTGTCGGGATAATATTGATGGAAGCTGGAGGCTCTAATACTATAGAAGAAATAAATGATATAGAAAATCTAAAAAAATATGAAAAATCAGTAGATAGAGCCGTAAAAATTGGCAGTAAAGCTATAGAAGTTGGCAGCAAAACTGTAGAAATTAAAGATAAAATTGATAACAAAGTTCAAAAAATTAAAAACGTATTTTTTGGCAAAAAAAAGCAAGGCAGATGAGCGTTATAATAACAAAAAGCTGTGTTATACAATAGTGTTGCTGTCTGACTGCTTTCTATGCAATGAGAGTGTAAGCTCTTATAACTGCTACCAACGTCATTGTGAGGAGCGTTAGCGACGTAGCAATCTCACTTTTGCCTGCACAATCCCAATGAGATTCTCAACAAAGCTATGCTCCTCAGAATGACGGCGATATTTTAAAAGCAACGCTATTGTATAACATAGCCTAACAAAAAGGAAACGACATTATGACTAATGCAAAAAGTAGAATTAATGACTTTTCAAAAGGAAAAAATATAAAAGCCTATGCAGGTGGATTATCTAGTATAGCCAGCAAAGCTGTAGAAAAAATTGGCAATACAGCTTCAAAAGCTAAAGATTTAGCTAAAAACAACCCTAGAATTATTATTGCCGCTGCAATTCTAGCCGTTGCTGTAGGAAGTATGGAACCTGCATCTGCATGCAACGTGGGGCTTATAGCTAATAACATCACAAACCAAAATGCTACACCATCATCAGCAAAATATATTGCCTCTTTAACAAAAGCCACAGCAGTACTATGTGTAATTGCAACAACATGTGCTGTAACTTTCATTAAAGATCAAGTTAAAGAAAAGAAGGCTGAAAAACAATTTAAAGAAATAATGAAAGGAACACGTACATGGGGCTTGTAGCTAATAACATCACAAACCAAAATGCTTATACACCATCATCAGCAGAATATATTGCCTCTCTTTAACAAAAACCACCGTAGCACTATGTGTAATTGCAGCAACATGTGCTGTAACTTTCATTAAAGATTAAGTTAAAGAAAAAAAGGCTGAAAAAGAATTTAGAGCAAAAATGGAATCAGTACGAAGCAAATACAGATAAAAAAGTCTGTGGCTTAAATTTACTAGATGCTCACTGTTTTATTTTTGCATAAAGCTCATCGCCATAAGCATCATTAATTACGAGCAGAGGCATTTCTTTTACTTCTAGTTTTCGGATTGCTTCTGCTCCAAGGTCATCATAAGCAATGACTTTTGCTGATTTTATACATCTTGATAACAACGCCCCTGCCCCTCCAGTTGCTCCAAAGTAAACGGATTTGTGTTTTTTCATTGATTCAATGACTTCCGAGCTTCGATTCCCTTTTCCGATAGTAGCTTTTAGCCCTAATTCCAACAGTTTAGGTGTGTATGTATCCATTCTATAACTGGTGGTAGGCCCTGCTGAACCGATTACATATTCAGGCGGAGTGGGAGTGGGTCCCATGTAATAAATCACAGCACCTTTTAAGTCAAAAGGAACAGATTCTCCATTACCCAAAGCTTCAACAAGTCTTTTATGAGCGGTATCTCGAGCAGAATAAACTGTTCCGCTTAAATAAACCAAATCACCAGAACGCAATCGCATTATGTCTTTTTCGCTTAAAGGTGTTTGAAGTCTGTATTCCATTAAAAAACAACCTCGCCATGTCTTGAAGAATGGCACTGAAAATTCACAGCAAGCGGAAGGCTTGCTATATGACATGGAGCTATATTGATTTTTACGCCTAAACAGGTTGTATTTCCACCAAGCCCCATTGCTCCGATGCCGAGCTTATTCACCTCGTCCAGCAGTTCTTTTTCCATTTTAGAAATTTCAGAATCATGATGAGTATCATCGAGTTTTCTTAAAAGAGCTTTTTTCGCAAGAATAGGTGCAAGGTCAAAACTGCCCCCAATACCAATTCCTAAAATTATAGGAGGGCAAGGATTAGAGCCAGCTTCAATTACACGATTCAAAACGTGTTTTTTTATACCGTCCCAACCATCAGCAGGAGAAAGCATAGCAACACTTGACATGTTTTCTGCTCCACCGCCTTTGCACATAAAGCAGATTTTTAAATCAGAGCCTGAAACCATATCAATATGAATTATCGCAGGAGTATTATCGTTAGTGTTTTTTCTTGTGAGTGGATTGCAGACAGATTTTCGCAAATAGCCGTCTTGATAGCCTTTTCTCACTGCTTCATTTATAGAATCGCAGAGATTTCCGCCTACAACACGGCAGTCCTCACCAATTTCAACAAAAAAAACAGCAAGCCCTGTGTCCTGACAAAGAGGAAGCCTAGTTTTTGCCGCCAAAACAGCGTTTTCTTTCAACTGATGAAAGACCTCAAGAGAGGCTGGAGATTCCTCCACCTTTTCAGCATTATCAATTGCCGCAAGAACATCATCTGGCAAATACAGATTAGCCTTTATCAACGCTTCTGATATTTTAGAAACTATTTTGCTAGCAGGAATTTCTTTCATTTTAATATCCATACGAATCAACAAAATTGCCAATTCGTTTTTTTGAGTCGCTAAGTCTTTTGCGAAGAGATTTTTTGTACTCGTCAATGTCAAAACTTATTTGCGCTACACCGCTATCCATTGCAGCTTTTGCTACGGCTGAAGCTTCCCATTCCAACACTCTGGAATCAAAAGGTTTTGGGATTATATAGTCTTTTCCAAAGGATAATTCTTTTACGCCGTATGTTGCTTTTACTTCATCGGGAACAGGTTCTTTTGCTAAAGCTGCTAAAGATTTTGCAGCTGCTATTTTCATTTCCTCGTTGATTTTTGTTGCTCTTGTGTCTAAAGCTCCCCTAAAAATAGACGGAAAACCTAAGACATTATTTATCTGGTTTGGAAAATCTGACCTTCCTGTTCCAACAATGCAGTCTTTGCGTGCTTCTTTTGCTTCATAATAGCTTATTTCAGGGTCAGGATTTGCACATGCAAAAATTATTGGAGTTTTTGCCATAGATTTTACCATATTCTGATTGATAACGCCTTTTGTTGAAAGCCCTAAAAACACATCTGTGCCTTTCATTACATCGGCAAGGTCTCCGTAATTTTTATTTTGTGCAAAATATTCCTTTTGCGGATTGAGGTTTTTTCTGCCTTTATGAATTAAGCCTTTTGAATCAAACATGAAAATATTTTCATGCAAAAACCCCATGCTTTCATAAAATTTAGTGCAGGCAACTGCCCCTGCTCCTGCTCCTGAAACGACCAGCTTTACATCTTCGATTTTTTTATCTGCAATCTCTAGTGCATTTATCAAAGCCGCCCCTGAGATTATAGCCGTTCCATGCTGGTCATCATGGAATACAGGAATGTTCATTTCCTCTTTTAATCTCTGCTCTATGTAAAAACATTCTGGAGCTTTAATATCTTCAAGATTTATACCGCCAAAAGTCGGTTCTAACATTTTTACAAATTCGATGATTTTTTCAGGGTCGGACTGGTCAATATTTAAATCAAAAACATCTATATCTGCAAATGCTTTGAACAAAACTCCCTTGCCTTCCATAACAGGTTTTCCTGCCAAAGCTCCTATATTCCCAAGCCCTAGCACTGCCGAACCGTTAGAAATTACAGCAACTAAATTGCCTTTGGTCGTATATTCATATGCAGATTGAGGGTTTTTAGCAATTTCAAGACATACATCGGCTACACCTGGAGTATAAGCCATTGAAAGATGCTTTTGTGTAGAGCATGGTTTTGCAGGAACAACTTCAAGTTTCCCGCTTTTAGCTCCAGCGTGATACGCAAAAGCTTCTTCTTTTGTAAAGAGACTCATTTGTTATATTTCTTTCTACTTGAAAAACATTGTTTTTAGCATAAAATCACCTTGATTATATTCTGCTATAGAGGATATGGAAAGTGCAGTATTTCAAACAGATATCATTATTTATATTTTTACTCGTTGTTTTTATAAATCCAGCATTTGCTGAGATGGATAACAATGCAAATACAATAGAAAAAGAAACAACACCATCATTTATGAATATCAATCCTAATGGGGGCTTGTGGCATTCTATTGATGAAAAAGGCAACGTCAGAATTAAATTTTATTTTTTCTGGTCAACAGGCTGTTCTTACTGCAAAAAAGCTCATAAATACCTTAATAATCTGCCTGAGATGATACCATGGCTGGACTTGCTTTCATATAATGTTTCTGAAACTAATGGATCAAATAAATTTGAAATGATTGCAAAAGGTCTTGGGGAAAAGACAACATCTGTCCCTGCTTTTGTTGTCTGCGGAAAAATGACAACAGGCTATGCTAACGCTCAAATTACAGGCAAATATCTTTATAATCAGATTGCTCAATGTCATAAAAAACTAACAAAGGAAATTAAAAAAGACGGGACAAACAACGAAACAATAACAAAAGCAATAAAAGAAATATCAAAAGATGAAGAAGCCCCTCCTGTTGTGTTGCCTATTATTGGTGAAATCAATCCTATGACACTGTCACTTCCAATGCTTACTTTTGCTCTTGCTGGAGTTGATGCGTTTAATCCATGTGCCTTTTTTGTACTTTTATTTCTGTTGAGCTTGATGGTAAACGCTAAAAGCCGCTCCAGAATGTTGTTGGTAGGAGGTGTTTTTGTTACTTTCTCGGGACTTATATATTTTATGTTTATGGCAGCATGGCTGAATCTGTTTTTGATTATCGGGCAGATTGCTCTTGTAACTACCATAGCAGGAGCTATCGCTTTAACTATAGGGGTTCTAAACATCAAAGACTTTTTCTTTTTCAAACAAGGTGTTTCTTTATCTATATCTGACGAAAATAAAACAGGTCTGTTTAAAAGAATGAGCGGACTTGTGTCTGCGGACAACATGCCAACCGTTCTTTTGGGAACAGTTGTTCTTTCCATTGCTGCAAATGCTTATGAGTTGTTATGTACAGCAGGTTTTCCAATGGTATTTACTCGGATTCTTACTTTAAGTGAATTATCAGCTTTTGACCGTTATATGTACCTTGTTTCATATAATGTAATTTATGTTATACCTCTGGCTGTTATTGTATTGCTGTTTACAGCGACTTTAGGAAAAAGAAAATTGTCTGAAAATGAGGGAAAAACATTAAAGCTTCTATCAGGCACAATGATGGCAGGACTTGGCGGTATGCTTTTGATTTTCCCTGAAATGCTCCAAAATAGTTTTGTAGCTATAGGGCTTATATTATCTGCAATAGCGGTTACTTTTATTCTTACATGCATCAACCGCTTTGCAAAAAAATTCAAGTAGTGCATAACAACTTTCTAGACACTGCCTGATTTAAGTTGATATGCAAAATACAAGCAGTGCCATTCTTGTAGATGTCAAGTAATTCGATGACAAAAAAAGATGTCATTCTGAACTTGATTCAGAATCTATCTTCCTTTTTTACAGCAAAGAAAAAAGGAGATCCTGAACTAAATTCAGGATGACGACTGAGTTTGACAAGATGGCTATTATAAAAAAACTGTCATCAAATTAGATAACATTTATAATTCTCAGCCCGAAGAGCTGGGAATCCAGAAATGTTTATAAGCTGAACCGTTGGTTCGAAAATGACAGCATAGGCATATGAAAGATAATGTGATTCCATATAAAACAGATAGTCTCTAGATTGCCTTTGCAGTGCTACTAGTAATTATTGTTCTTCTAATTTTTTCAAAGCTTCAATAGCTGGCTGATATTTAAATTCAGCAGCTTTTTTATACCATGCAAAAGCATGATTGGAATTTTGTTCAACTCCAAGACCTGTATCGAAAGCGAAACCAAGCTCATACATAGCTTGTGCATGCCCTTTGTCTGCTGCTTTTTTGTACCACGCAAAAGCCCGCTTCATATCACGATTATCTTCATGTGCAAAGATTCTGCCTATTCTAAACATGCCTTCAACGATTCCTCTGTCAGCTACTATTTGATACCATGACAAAGCTAATTTAGGATTAGGATGTCCTATTAATCCTTTTTCATAAATTCCGCCAATTTCCAACATCGCAACATTATGCCCTCTGTCTGCTGCTTTTTTATACCATTTAAGAGCTTCTTTATAATCCTGATTTACTCCAATTCCAAAAGAAAGAAACGCCCCTATTGCGTACATAGAATCTACGTTTCCTTTGCTAGCGGATTTTTTATACCAACGCAAAGCTTGCATATTGTCAACTTTGACACCTGTGCCTCTATTATACATTTCAGCGACAGAAAACATAGCTCTACTATTGCCTTTATTGGCTGCCTTTGTGAACCATTTAAGAGCTTTTTTATCGTCTTTCTTTATTCCGCCAACACCATTAAAATAAATAGAACCAAGGCTATACATAGCTATTGTATTTCCATCTTTGGCACTTTTCTTGTATCGCTTGATAGATTTGTCGACTTCTCCATTGTTCATGTACATTCGAGCAATAAGCACATCAGAATTTTCAACACCTGCTTCACCAGCTTTTTTCAACCATTTCTCTGATTTTTCTAAATCTTTGTAAGACTGTGTGTCGTCAGAATAAATATTTGATAAAACAAACATAGCGTCTACACTTTTTTTGTCAGATGCCTTCTCTAACCATTCAATAGCTTTATTTATATCCTTACCTACAATTTCACCTGCTATATAAACACTAGAAATGCTTAGCATTGAACTAACATTTCCTTTGTTTGCGGCTTCTTCCAGCCATTTCATACCTTTGTCAATATCTTTATCAGTATTGATACCGCTCATATAAGACACTGCCAATATATGCATGGCATTTACACTTCCAGCATCAACAGCCTTGTTAAGCCACTCAAAAGATTTGTTTCCGTCTTTATCTACAAGACCTTTTATACCTGTGTCATATATAGTAAAAAGAGCTTCCATAGCTAAAACGTTACCTACTTCAGCAGCTTTTTTATAATATGAAAAAGATTTTTTAATTTTTCCAGCTTTTTGCAGTACTCGCCCATATTGGTACTGAAAACGAGAAATATCTGGGTGTTTTTCAACGGCTTCTCTGCATGCAGGTAAGCCTTTTTCTACATCTATATCTTTAGAATCAACGTTCGAAATAATTTTATCATCAAAAAAGCTATGATATGCCTGTCTATCGCATTCATGAATGGAAGATTCATTAAAAGCCCTTGCTGAAGAAACGAAATTTGCTAACAACAATCCAGATATTAAAATTATTGTATGAGGTTTTTTAATGGATTTCATTTACTGTTTCCTTGTTCATGAATTAATTTTTTCTTAAAATCTACCGAGCTTAAATGTGCAATTATTGAACCAAAACCATTGCTGTCTATTTCAATTCGCACTGGTATTGGAGGCGTATTTTCTTCAACTGATGCCATAAATATCCTAATAGGATTCTGCTTTTCATACTTTCCACTGCGATGCCAAAACCAACTGTTTCTAGGACGCTCTCCTATTGGCTCAACATCAAGCATACATTCTGATGCAATTCCTTTAAAAAAGGAATATTTACTTTTTAGTATTTCGCTTTCACCCTTGTCCTTAAAGTTCAGATTAAAGCGTCTTTTTCCATCAAAAACAGGGATTTCCTGAGAACAACCTTTTCCATTTTCAACCTTTAGCATCATTTCCTGCCAAACAGCAAGAAAATCAATAGCTCCTTCTGCAAGCTTCGTATCAATTATTTCCGTACGATTTATTTTGCCATTTTTATTTATAACTTTTTCAATAATAACACCTTTGTCATTATATTCTAGAGTTTTGATTTTTGTTTTACTTCTAACTTTGCTGACAGATTCATATTTTTCAGGTAACAGTTCATTCTTTTTGATTTTTCCAAAAGAAACATATGTAGCTTTAAGAGGATAAATTAAGCTTATAATTCCTCGAGTTTTTACTGTTGTTTTTATATGATAAGCTGTTAAAGAATTTTTTGCTATTTCAAGAGACGTGCTAACACCATGTAGCCCGCCAGCATAAACTTCATAATTCAGCTCGAACGTTTCTAGCTGTTTTGCACAAACGGCTGAACCAGATAAAACAAACAAACAAATAGCTGTAAAAATATATTTCATTTAAGACCTTTGCATCGTGTAGCTATTGTTTTTTGATATAAGCCACCAAAATATGTTTCTGTTGTCCAATTAAATGATTCATCATCATCTGCATAGCTTTGAATCGAGTTGCTCCACAAGCTTTCCGCAAAAGGCTCTAAAATTCGATTTATATGAAGCACTAACAGCTTCAATGGATGAAATTTACAAGGCTTATGATAGTCGATAAAAACAACTTTACCACTATTAGCTGTCGATTCCAGCAGTGTATTTACTATTTTTTTCTTTTTAGACTCAGGGACTTCACGAAGAAGAAAAAAACAGTTTACAACATCATAATGCTCTTTTGTAGAAACTTCTGCATCTGCATGATAAACATTAGCTTGAGTGAAATCTGCCAATTTACTTTTCCAACGATCAACCTTTATAGGAGTAACATCAAGAACATCAAGCTTGCCTTTTGTTCTTATATGCTTGACTAGCTTTAAAATCAAATCCCCATATACCGTTGCTGGCTGAAGAACTTTTTGCTCAGGTTTTATTTCTTTGAGTGTTGCTTTTATCAAACGGTTCATATTACCGAACAAAATCAGATTCATAATTGACGAGCTATCAAAAAACTCTACATTTTTTGGTTCTACATAAGCCCAATGATAAACATCTGTTATATAGTTTGGAAGCT